>NZ_LYSQ01000002.1:0-239137 GCF_001728955.1 Aeromonas sp. DNP9
GAAGAGATCCGCAATGCCGCGCGGGGGCGGTTCATCCCCACGTGTGCGGGGAGCAGGATGGGGGGTTCGCCCTGACCAGTGTTTGTGGCGGTTCATCCCCACGTGTGCGGGGAGCAGTTTACTGGTGTTGCAGTAGCCGCTACAGCTAACGGTTCATCCCCACGTGTGCGGGGAGCAGCCAGATAAAAGCTGTAGAAACGGCGATAAATACGGTTCATCCCCACGTGTGCGGGGAGCAGGTCAAGTGTCCACTCAGGGTCATCATGAGGGTACGGTTCATCCCCACGTGTGCGGGGAGCAGTTTCACAGGTGGTACTGTGGAGGTTGCTCCATACGGTTCATCCCCACGTGTGCGGGGAGCAGTAGCAACCTATCTGCTGGTGTCGGTCAAGGTACGGTTCATCCCCACGTGTGCGGGGAGCAGTAGCACGTAAAATATTTTGCGAAAGTGCTTTACGGTTCATCCCCACGTGTGCGGGGAGCAGTTTCTGCTAGACCAACTGCCTGAAACAGTCTGCGGTTCATCCCCACGTGTGCGGGGAGCAGTGAGCCTACCCTTGAATCCGAGAGTGACACCTCGGTTCATCCCCACGTGTGCGGGGAGCAGGCGGGCCTGTTGGAATCAATGCCGGTGATGCGCGGTTCATCCCCACGTGTGCGGGGAGCAGGATCGCAGCCTGCCCCTCAAATGTCCCCGCCTCGGTTCATCCCCACGTGTGCGGGGAGCAGTTCACGAGAACATGGCCTACAACCAGGCATTCCGGTTCATCCCCACGTGTGCGGGGAGCAGCAAAGCGGCCATCTGGCTGGCGTCCCGATTTTCGGTTCATCCCCACGTGTGCGGGGAGCAGTCAAGTAACTATTTCTACATCCCATGTTTCCTCGGTTCATCCCCACGTGTGCGGGGAGCAGAGTGGCCATGGCGGTGGTGGTGCCTCTGCATCCCGGTTCATCCCCACGTGTGCGGGGAGCAGAAGAACGAGATCGGCCACCTCACCGAGGCAGACGGTTCATCCCCACGTGTGCGGGGAGCAGGCGTTCCGTGGCACCTATGGCGAGACCATCACCGGTTCATCCCCACGTGTGCGGGGAGCAGACCGGCGATAAGCGCGGCTGGATTGGCGATACCGGTTCATCCCCACGTGTGCGGGGAGCAGACTTAATGGATGTTATTGATTTAAATGGCTTTTTCAAACCATAAAAAAGCCACCAACTAATCCAGATTGTTAATGAACGATAACCTATTGATTTTCAAAGGGTAGAAATGAGACTAACCGGCAGCCATCCAAGTCCACCGGCATCCTTCTATTTGCTCCCAAGGTTTGAAAGTCAAACCCTGAGTCGTTGTTAGCAGGCCATGCCATCACGATATTGCCCTGCTCAACCAATGCCTCACACTGTTGCCAGATCATCTCTCGTGCACGGCGCGAGACATCTCCCACATACACACCTGCACGGACCTCCAGCAACCAGATAGCCAGCCGACCACGCAAACGCGGGGGCACATCTTCGGTCACGACGACCAACATGCTCATCACTGACTCCTGTGACCGGCGTCCCCCATGCCGATCGGTTCGGGAATGGCGGGTGGCTGAGCATCCTTGGGAGGCTCAGGCGGGGTGATCCCCCCTGCAGCAAACACCTCTTCAATTAGCGGGATCAGCTTTTCCAAGGTGCGCAGTTTGTTAAAACTGTCGCGACAAGCCAACCGTACTGCGCGATCAGGGTTGGCATCGCCCCTAGCTGCGATCTCAAACGCCTGGGGCACCACGGTTTCAAATTTGATGATGTCGGCTATGTCGTAGACAAACGAGAGCGGCTTGCCACTATGGATAAAGCCGATGGCGGGGGCATACCCGGCAGCCAAGATGGCCGCCTCGGTGATGCCATAGAGGCAGGATGTGGCGGCGCTAATACATTGATTGGGCAGGTCGCCCTTCTCCCAATCCTTAGGATCATAGCGCCTCCCCTGCCACTTAACCCCATATCGAGCAGCCAACAGTTTGTAGGTCTCACGCACCCTGGCCCCTTCGATCCCACGCAACTGATCTACTGAACGACGGCTGGGAGGTGGCTCGCCAAAGCGCAGCTCAAACATCTTGCGTACTACTTTGAGACGCAGCTCTTCATCCAGTGCAAGTTTGGCCTGAAAGAGTAGCCGGTCGGATCGGGCACCTCCCGGTTGACCTGCAGCATAGAGCCTCACCCCGGCCTCCCCTACCCAAACCAGCAGAGTACCAGCCATTGCTGCCAGCTTGACGGCTGCGTGAGAGACCCGAGTGCCGGGCTCTAGCATCAGACAGGCGACAGTGCCAATGGGTATGTGAGTGCGTACCCCCTCTTTGTCCACCAGCACAAAGGCGCCGTCGATCACATCGAGCTGGCCATATTTAAGAAACAGCATGGCCCGGCGATCCTTGATTGGGAGTGGCTTTAGAGGGGGGAGCATCAGGCTTTTCCCAAAGAAAGCAAGCCGCAACCCAGCGACTTGGCTGGGCCGATACCGGCACACAGGGCGGCTCGCAAGACATCAGGCTCGACAACCTGCAAGTAACCCTCGAAGGTCGCAGTCAAGACACTAAGACGGCTTGTTCCCTTCCGCCCATGCTGCATCACAGAGCTACTGACCAGTGCATGGACAAGACTAAAACCGTGACGCTCTCCTTGCCGAGCAAGCCAAGCCAACTGCTCTTCCTCGCTACACAGCCCTCTGCGTTTGCCATCACGGGTTACCGTCGGGTTAGCCTGCAGGCGAAAGCGATAGGAACGACCTTGTTCAAGCCATTGCTCGGGTGCAAAGCGCTTCTCTTGAACTTCCCCTTGCAGGTAGTAAGGCAGATCGCGTAACGGCCCCCAGTTCCCTTCGGTTTGAGATTGCACCAGCAGTTGAGGCTGTTGCCAATTGGCTGTTGCCTCGAGACGCCACAAGAAGCGTGCAGGCGCGGTCTCTTCGTCGGGAGCAAAAGCCCTGGCCAAGGTACGATGAAGCTCGTAGGGATTGGCCAGGTCACGACGTGCCTCCTTGCTTCTTGGGTTCAAGATCAATCGACTCAGATGCAATTGATTCAGGGACATGACACCTCCTCAGGCTCCAGTTGCTCAGTGAGCACAAAACGGGGGCCAAAGCGGCGATCTGCAAAAGGGGCTATCGGTTGATCGAGGCGAACCGTCCCTTCTGTCGCCTCCAACAACAAGCGACGCACTTGCAGACCAGCCCCCTTGATCAACTCGGGATAGTCGCGCAGAGCTTCCAGCAAAGCGCTATCTCGCACACCATCAGGCAGATACACTGGCGGTGACGGCAAACACCCCTTGCGGCCCAAGCTAAGAGGCCAATGGGGCGTTTTCAGTGCCTGATGGATTTGATCGAGCAGAGCTCGTTCCCCTTCAAAACCAACCAGAAAAGCGGCATCGCTCAAGTAGTAGCGTGGGCTGACCACGGTGCGCTTCATATCGACCTTGCCAGCCGCGTTAACGATACCGGTGGCCGTCTGATAATCGCGCAACACAACCCCTTCCCTGTCCACCCTCACCCCCATCTGAAGGGCCGCAAGATCATCGACAGACTCGCTTCGATCCCGCCCCAGGGCGGCGCAGATTAGCCCGAGCACTCCCGATTTGGAAGGCTCCAGCTGGGTGTCGAGCGGCTAGTAGTCCCCCAGGATTGCATAGGCCCTTGCAGCCGCAGTAGCAGTGTCGGCATGTTACTCTCCCCACTGGGTCTCGACGACATCGCGTACCCAAGCAGCCAAGTCGCTTACCGAGCTGCGGGCCTGACTGTTCTCGAGCTGCCACTTGCCAGTGAGATCGATATGGGCCCAGCGATCGGTTGCATCTCCGTAGACGGGGGCCAGCTTGCTCTCGTACTCACCAAGCGCCGCCACAGACTGTTCGGTGAGGCTCTTGTCGTGGCGCGGCTGGATCGGACGCTCGAAGGCATTGGCCAGATTGAGAGGGCTTTTACGCAGGCTAACCCCGATAAACTCAGGCAGGTTGTGGGCAGCGAAGCTGTTTTGTTTGCCAGTCGGTATGGCTCGGACCATCGACTGGATCAAAGACTCAATGGCCGATGCTGTCAGCTCCTTGTCATCTTGCAGGTTCTGCAACAACTTGCTCACATCAAGCGCGGCATAGCGGTAGAAGGTAGCGGAGTTGAACTCGACCTGGCCAATCATGCCTGCACCGGTTTCGTCAGGGCCACCCACGTCATCGACAGCAGTAAAGTAGTCAAAGTCGCGCTCAACTCTGTGAGTGCTTATGGCATGGGCTACCTGACAGGCAGCATCCTGATTCACCTGAGGCAAGTCGGCCAGCATTCGGCCAAAGAGGGCAACATCCACCGCCTTGCCACCATCGAGTAGCGCCTTGGCCTGCTTGGCCAACTCAGCTGGAATGGCTGCCTTGCTCTCTTTTTTCCCCTTTTTCTCACCCGCCGCCGGAATGATAAGTGCATCCCAGTGTTCTTCTATCAGAGCGGCAAAACCGGCAATCTCGCGTTCGCCCAAAAACAGCAGATACTCGGTCTTGCCATCATCCTTGAGCTTGAGCCCTGCAGCCGCCAAGGCGGCCTCAATCTTACCGCTCGCTTCCTCCTGATCTCGATCAGCCAGTCTTTCCAGCAACAACGCCTGCAGTTTCTTGGTGCGAAGAGCACGATACTCGGTAGGGATAAGCTGCTGGTCACGGCTATAAAGACGAATGGCGCGCTTGAAACACTGACTACTGACCCGGGCACGGCGTTGGCCACCAAAGATTGCATCCTTGGGTGCTCCGGTATCATCACGGTTCAAATTGGAAGGGGCGAAGTTCTGGATCAGATGCAGTTCAACAAACAGGGTCATAGTTTCTCTCCTTGAAGATTTAGTCGTTTGAAGCGATGTGGGCAGCTACACGGTAGAAATCAGTGGCCCACCGGCGACGCAATTGATCGAGTCGATCGGGGTAGGCCGGGTTAAGCCAGTCGGTGAGATCCCAAAGCAGCCGCTGATAATCAATGGCCATACCATGGGATCTCAACAAGGTGACACAGTGGCGTAACGGCTCGGCCAAGGTCTCACCATCACACTCAAGCAGCGCGATAAAACGCCCCTCTATGGATGGGCTTTGTTCTTGCTTGCGATAGAGAGCCCCCATCGCCTTGGCCAAGGTCGCCTCGCAATGCTCTGGATGAAGTGCAAACAGCCCCGCCACCAGGTAGTGCGACTGACGACGGGCAGAATCAGGATGCTCGTCTGCTGCGATAAAGGGCTCAACGTAGGGAAAGACGCGCGGCGCCGTGCCAGGGGCAAAGGTGAGACTGCGGCGCAGTTCGGCCAACGCCCCACGGTTGCTCTGTGCGAGTCGCTGCAGATAATCAACAAAGGGCTGATCACTCATTGAACTTCTCCTGTTTCGTTAAGGGCTGTCAGTTGCTCCCGAATGGCAAACCACAAGCGAGACTGAACCTTGGCATTGGCACGCCATACGCTGGCTCCTCCTCCCAAGCAGGTCAGTTGTGCTTCCCAAGCAGCAATAGCAGCCTCTTTCAGCACTTGCTGCCATTGCCTCTCCGCGGCATCGGGGTCTTGTTCGATAAGAGCTAGGGTCGCCATCAGGGCGCGCTCGGCGCGGGCAAAGAAGAGCGGTGTAGCGGGGCCAGCATCAAACAGGGTGCGAGCCCGGCTGCGGGTATCTTTCTGCTGACTGTCTGGCAGGGTATCCGCAATCAGCTGCACTGCAGCTCCTTTAAACGACGCAAACAGTGTCTCGGCCATCTCCAACATCAGGCGGGCCGCGCGGGTCACCTCGGGTTGATCCAGCAGAGCCTGCGGCAACTCTAGTTGCTCGACTCGCCAACGCAGCAACTTGGCCTGATCGCTGGCAAGACCTGCTACCAACAGACGAAGATGCACTTTACCCAGCGATTCGTTTAAGCGGGTGGCATTTTCAATGATGGCTGCCGGGCGCGAGCCCCCATCGGGCAGCAGGGCAGGCAGATCACGCCAGAGTGCTCGCCCTTCACTAAAGGTGAGGCGCACGAGCCCATTGCTGCCCTCCCGAAAGTTAGCCATGGGATCAGGAGCGTGAGGATCTTCGTCCAATCCCTGCCCGGCGGCAAAGCGTAACCAGCGGATAGCACCATCCTCCTCTCGTTGAAACAGCACGGCGCGGGTCTGGCGGGTGAAGCGATCGTTGGGGCCAGTGGCAAGTAGAGGAGGCGATTTCAGATTGGTAATAGTGAGCGCGGGTCGCTCCCAGCTCGGCAAGTCTTCATGGTCAGGCGAGGCGGGATGCAGGCTCAGGATAAGGGTCTGCGTTAGGGACTCACCCAGTGGCAAGGCGGCCGCCGTATTAGCTAGCGGGCCAGCCTTGTCGGCATCACGAAACACCTTGACCAGACCACCCGGTGTGCACTGTAAAAAACCGAGCAGGGTTCGAATGGCGTGAGCCGGTGAGATGGCGTCAGGCGCGGTGTCCACCGAGTGGTTAAACACCACAGGCGCATTGCCGCTGACGCAGGCCAGATCAATCTGTGCCCAGGGTTTGAACTTCTCGCAGGTCTCGCCCGCCGTGGCCAGCGCCGCCACCTGCATAAAGGGATGCTCGGGGTGAAACAGCCAGAAACGATCGCGCCACTTTTCCAAGTAGGCGGTGATGGTCTCGGTGGGCAGCCCATGGCTAAACCAGTGGCGCAGGTTCCGTTGACCCCAGTTAGGCGTCTGTGCGTTCAGGGCTCTGTGGGTAATGGCAAGCAGCAGGCGATATTGGGCCATTAAGGAGGGTGGCGCCGTCTCTGCCAGGGCCACTATCTGCGGCGCCTGCTCAAAGAGGGCTAGCAGGCCCAGCTCCCTGACCTCTCCGCTTAGCATCCTGACCGGCAGCCAGGGCTCGTCGAGCAGATTAAAACGCATTGTCATTGTCACTCCTTTGGTTATTCCCTGTTCCGGTAGATAAGCCCCAACTCCCCATCGAGCCAAACCACCAGCCTGCCATCCAGTTGCGCCCTGCCGTCGCTATCGAGCAACAGCGGGTAGCTGTAGCGAAGCAGCGGGCTCTGAGCAAAGGCTTGCACGTCGGGTTGCTGCTTGATGGCCTTAACCAGGGCTTGATTGGAGAGGTTGAGCTGGCGGGCGCAGAGTTGGCAGGCCAGTTCAGTTGAAAGCGGTGCATCGAGCGCGAAGGGCTCAGCATCAGGCGTCAAGGCCACCCCCTTGTCAGAGACAAAGAGCGGAATCACGGTGACGCTGGGTTTGCCCAGCCGGGTGCAGTTAATTAAGCCTTTGTCCTCGCCCTCCCCCTCTTCGTAGCCTCTGGGCTTGTTCGAATAGGCAGTACCCGGGTCTGCATCGGCCCTGATAACAATATTGCGGGCCAGCTGCCGCTGGAGTTGCTCTGCAGCCAGATAAGTGGCGTAGCTGTATTCCTCGATATATTGGCGTAGCGCCTCACTCACCGAATCGGGCAACGCCCCATCGCCATAGACGGCCTGAACCAGCCGATCGATATCCTGGGGCAGTTGCAAGCTGGTTTCGCCAAGGAGCCGCACCCAGGTCATGGCGAGCAGGTAGGGATCGTAGACAAAGCGCCAACGGGTGGTCGCCAAATCGGGTAATTCACCGGGTAAGAGTCCGGCTACCGTCAGCATCGGCTGACGATGGGGCTCGGGGCGATGGGGGCGCTGATGGCGATGCAAGCGCCCCACCCGCTGCAAGAGCAGATCGACCGGGGCGAGATCGCTGATTAAAAAGTCAAAATCAATGTCCAAAGATTGCTCGACAACTTGGGTTGCCACCAACAGGGCCCGGGCCGGGCGTTTCCCCTCTTTACCAAAGGTGGAGAGCACGGCAGCTTCTCGCTGTGCCCGTTCATCGGACGGGAAACGGGCATGAAAAATCTGCAGGGTGAGACCTTCCGGCACCTTGGCCTTGAGCAGGCTATAGAGCTGCTGCGCCCGCTCGACCGTATTGACGATGATGGCGCCGCAACCGCCGTGGGTCAGGGCCTCAAGTGCTACGCAGAGCAACTCCTCGGGTGTAGTACCGCATCCGGCCAACCGGACGGGCTCCATCATTCGGCTTTCTATCTGGTCATCCCAGTCGAGGCCCCTGTCATCGGCAAGCACCAACCGCGGATAGGCAAGCTCTGGCAGCACGGCAGGGTCAACCCGCCATGCCTTGAGCAAACCATCACGACGCTTGGTTGGCAGGGTGGCACTCATCAGGATAACTGAGCAGCCCAGGCCTTTTAGCCAGCGCAGCAGCGCTTCAATCAGCCCTTCGGTATAGGTGTCGTAGGCATGAACTTCATCGAGCACCACCACTCGATTGGCCAGCCCCCAGAGCCGCACGAAGTGATGTTTGACATTCAGCACAGAGAAGAGCGCCTGATCGATGGTGCCCACTCCATAGGGAGCGATCAGCGGTCGCTTGCGACGGGAGAACCAGCGGGCGGCTTCTACTCCCTCACTCTGCTTGCCATCTTCACCCCACACGTCCTTGAGCGCTGCCATCATCTCGTGACGAGCGGCGCCACCGTGGATCAGTTGCAGATCGGGCGCCGAACCGTGTGCAAAAGCATCCATAAACTGGCGAGCACGGGCAAACAGTGCATTGCCGGTGGCCTGGGTTGGCAAGGCCAGATAGAAGCCGCGATGGCCATTCGTACGCTGCAAGTGCAGATGCGCCATAAAGGCGAGCTCTGTCTTGCCCTCCCCCATGGGGGCCTCCACCAGCAGCAAAGCGGGCCCTTGGCTCGCTTGTAACAGCTCTATACCCTGGCTCTGCAGGGCTCGTGGTATGACAGGCTTATCGGCAGCCAACATTTGGCCAAGTTGCCTATCAAGTGGGACGGGTTCTGCGAGCAAAGGTGAAAAGGAACGCAAGCCGATCGCCGTCAGCGCCTTATGAGCCAGTCTTTTGGCATGGAGGTAGTGTTGCCTGAGATCGTCGTGACGAATACCGAGGGGAAACCACTCGGGGTTAGAGCCGATCCAGTCGGAAATAGAAGTCAGCCCTGCCAGCCAATTGATGGCAGGTAGCGCCAGTTCGTCAGCGGTAATCACTCCTGATGGGGTCAGCACCTTCCAGTAGGTATCGAGCAATGCCTGCCGGGCTTGCTGCCATGCCTTATCTTCACGCAGCGGCAAGCCATCCCCAACCTCCTTTGTGGTCAACGGGTAACCGTGATGAGCTCCAACCGCCTCAGCCACATTCAGGCACCAAGGGGTCTCGGCACCTGTGTGTACCGGTAGCCATTTCTTCAAAATGGCGGTCGAGGCACAGTCATGGCGATTACTGCGCAGCGATGTACTGGCAAAGGTCAGTCCTTGAGCCTTGGCAAGTGCCTGCCCTTGCTCCCATTTTGCTTGGAATCCCGGGATGGCCTTGCCAACATCATGCAAACCAGAAAGCGTCGCCAGCCAACGAGGAGCCCCCTCAACCGACATACCAAATTGACTGGCCAGGTGTTGATGGGTAGTGGCGGGTTCAAGCTCGAGGATAGCTTCTGCTACCGCCGCGACATCTAGCATGTGAGCCAGCAAAGGATGGCCTTGATCCTCGCCACTCTTGGCCCAGAGAACCGCAGCCTGTGGGTCTAGGTTTGAAAACAGAACAGGCTCATTTACTCCATCCATTGCGGGGTCGCCTCCGGCACTCAAGTGTGACTCTCGACTGTCATTATTCCCCTCTCACTGGCTCACCGGCTGAGCCAGTGGTGCCACTGCCTCGTGTTTTTTTAATCCGGCTTCCATGGCCGCTATCACACTCTGACGTAGTTCAAGTGGCGCAAGTACCTCAACCTCGCCACTAAAGCGCATCAGATCGCGTACCAGTTCACGTTGATCGGCATAGGGGAAAGTGAGACGAATATGACCGCTTGGCTCTATGGTCTGGAGCTGCTCCCGGTGCCACTGCACATCTCTGACCCAAGGGGTAGCAGATGGGTCAAAGCGCAGTTCGGCCTGTTGCAAATCAGCTCCGGCGAAGATGCCATAGCCATTTGCAAAGAGTGCATCCAGCTCTGGTGTCCCACATTCGCAGGCGGCTTCATCCAGCGATTTGGGTTCGACTATTCGACTCAAGGCAAAGAGGCGCAGGGCCTCTCGTCCATGACACCAGGCAAGCAGATACCAGTTGTCCCGATACCAGCAGAGACGCTGTGGTGATACTTGACGCTCTTCGGACTGATGTTGTGTGGGGTGATAGAGAAAGTGGAGCTGACGCCTGGAAAACAGCGTTTGTACCAGAGGTAGGAATAGCTCTGGGGACACGTATTGGCGCCCGATGCTTTCCACACGCAGGCGGTCAGCTTCATTCTGCCACTGGGGACCCAGCAAATCTCCGATACGTGCCTGCAACTGAGCCAACCCCTGCTGCTGCAGACCCGGTTGCACATCTTGCAGCAAGCGATTGGCCATCAAGAGCGCAAAGGCTTCCGATTCGGTAAGCCAGACGCCCGGCAAGGTAAATCGACCATCATCGGTATCGTAACGATAACCACGAGCGGTCGGGTCCCAGATTATTGGCGCCTGATAACGGTCTCGCAGCAATTCCAGCAGCCGTTTGAAAGTGCTGGCTGAGCACGCAAGTCGTTCGAGTATGACGGAGCGTGGAACAGGGTAACGGAAGTCCAATAGTAACTGGTGTAAGGCAAGGGCTCGGTTAAGTTGTTCCATTCTTCTGTTAAGTTATTGGTTAATAACGACTAGGCTACCACTTAAGGAATGGAAAAACCCTATCGAGTCTCACATATACGCGACCTTTAAGACCGAGCGTTATCTTAGTTTCTTGTATTTCGCTACTTGTTCGAGGAAGTAGCGACCCAGTTCACCTTGATGTTGGTTCGCTTCGCTTTCTGCGCTGGCCAAGTGACCGTTGCGCTCCTTCCATACCGCATATGCGGCGGCCTTCTCGACCTCGACCCGTTCTTGCTGCTCTTTCGGTAGGGCACACAGATTGTGACTCATACTGACCTCTTTGTTATTTGTTGGCGCCATGGTACGCCATCACTGGCATGCGGGACTTGCGCTGGTTCAAAGGTGGCGCGCTATAATGGCTGTATATAAATACAGGTGTTTTGCCATGAAGCTGTTAACCCCAGACCCATCACCCGCCGAGGTGACCATCCCGCTGTTCTTGCACCGCGCCTCTTGCGGCTTTCCCAGCCCAGCCAGCGACTATCTGGAAGGGAAGTTGGACCTCAACACCCACTGCGTGGCGCACCCTGCAGCAACCTTCTATCTGCGTGCCGAGGGGGAGAGCATGACCGGGGTCGGCATCTTTCCCGGTGACTTGCTGGTGGTCGATAAGAGCCTCACCCCGCGCCATGGTGATGTGGTGATTGCACTACTCGATGGCGGCTTCACGGTAAAGACCTTGCAGCTCAAGCCGAGGTTGCGGCTGTTGCCAGCCAATCCGGCGTTCGCGCCTATCGACCCTTGTATGAGCCTCTCCCTAGAGTTGTTCGGAGTGGTCACCCATGTGATTGGCAATCTGAGGCAGCGTGATGGCTATAGCGCTCGTTGATGTAAATAACTTCTACGCCAGCTGTGAGCGGCTGTTTCGCCCTGAGCTGCGTGGCCGCCCGATCGTGGTGCTCTCCAACAACGATGGATGCGTAGTGTCGCGCAGCCCCGAAGCCAAGGCGATGGGTATCAAGATGGCCGGGCCCTACTTCAAGATCCGCGAGCAGTTCGAGGCGCATGGCGGTGTGGCATTTAGCTCCAACTACGCGCTCTATGGAGACATGTCTGGCAGGGTGATGAGCACGTTGGAGACCATGGCCCCCGAGCTGGAGGTCTACTCCATCGATGAAGCATTCCTGTCACTGTCGGAGTCGTTTGCCGGGGACCTGACAGCCTATGGACAACAGATCCGGCAGCGAGTGTGGCAGTGGACCGGCCTAACGGTAGGGGTTGGGATCGGTCCCACCAAGACCCTCGCCAAGCTGGCCAACTATGCAGCCAAGAAGTGGCCTGCTACGGGCGGCGTCGTGGACTTGCGTGACGAGCTGCGCCGTGCCCGGCTGATGGCTATCACCCCGGTGGACGAGGTGTGGGGCATAGGACGGCGCTTGGGGGCCAAGTTGGTGGCACAAGGCATCAATACCGTTGCTGACCTGGTGGCTAGCGACGCCAAAGGGTTACGCGCCCAATACGGCGTGGTGGTCGAGCGGATCGTACAGGAGCTGCGTGGCCTGCCTTGCGCAGAGCTGACCGTTGAACCGGCGGCAAAGCTGCAGATCCTCTCGAGCCGTTCCTTTGGTGAGCGCGTGACTGACCGTGGAGAAATGGCTCAAGCGTTGTCAGGCTTTATGGCTCGCGCAGCCGAGAAGCTGCGGGCCGAGGGGATGTGTTGCCAGCGGGTGCACCTGTTCGTGCGAACCAGCCCCTTTGACGAACGAGCGCCTTACTACAGTGAGCAGGCTGGCGTCCGGCTGGTGTGCCCTAGCGATGATACCCGGTTGCTGCTGCAGCAAGTGAACGTGCTTCTACCGCAGATTTGGCGCGACGGTTACCGCTATCAGAAGGGGGGCGTCATGCTGAGTGAGTTCACCCCCAAGGGGCAGCAACAGGCAGATCTGTTTGCCCCGTCCTCCGCTCAATCAGATGCGCTGATGGCAGTGATGGACCAGATCAAAGCCAAGGGATTGGGGCGCGTAGGCTTTGCCAGCCAAGGCACGGGGTCGCCTGAGTGGATGATGCGACAAGAGCACCTGAGCCCCTGCTACACCACCCGCTGGGAGGACCTGCCGGTGGCGAGGTAACCAAGGCACAATGAGGCCGCTACTTGGCCGCAATAGGACGTTTTGGAAAAGTGCTGCGAATGTAAGCGGGGCCCGGTGACGACTTCTAACTGCGCGGCGGCGGGGTCGTCCTCCCCCCCCTCCTTTTTTCCGACCCTCTCCCCCCCCCTTTTTTTGTGTTCGCGGGCTTCTTTTTTCTTTTATCGGGCCAAACCCATCGTTAACCAATTGATTATAAAGACCAATACGTTTCCTATCATAGGAAACACACCCTCTCTCAATGATGGCTTTTATCTATTGAAATCAAGAGATTCAACGCTATTTTCGATATTACCCCACCCCACAAATAGCCTCATACAGATCTCGATAACTTGGCGAACTGCCTGACTACCCCCTAAAGGGGGTATTAAATCTTGGGGCGACCGGCTCGGATTCCCCGACCGGAGTTCACTTCGATCAAGGAGATCGCCATGAACACTGTCGCTACTACCGCTATGACCGCCCAAGAACTCCACGCTGCCATCGTAGATGGCAAGGTCTCCGTCACCGAGGCCAAGGCCGTACTTCGTGCCCGTATCGCCAAGGCCGAGGCCGAAGGCCGCAAGCCACGCGCTCCGAGCGTCCAACTCCTGAAGGAGTTGGAAGACCTCAAGCCACGCGCCAAGCCAACAGCAGCTACGCTGCCCAATCCCGTGGACGCCCTCAAGGCAGCCAAGCCAGCCAAGCCTGCGAAGCAGCCGCAACCTGCGAAGCAGCCTGCAAAGCAACCTGCGAAGCAGGCACCGGCCAAGGCCGCTGACGCCAACGCGGATGCGTTGAGCAACGAGCAACTGCTCGACCTGCTCCGCGAACGTGCAAGTGCGGACAAGGCGTTCCTGTCCAGCGTTGGGATGCTGTTCGTCGAACTCACCCAAGCCAAGTAATCCACACCCGCAATACACCGGCCCTCACGCGACAGCGTGGGGGCTTTTTTTATGCCCAAACCAAAAGGTACGCACCATGAGCCTCTTCGCACTCAACATGATCGCACTGTCCATGATCGCCCTGACCTGCATCGTTGCCCCGTTCAACGCAGATGCTGCCGAGCTGCCACCGCAGCCCACGGCTGCATCCATGATTGGCCATCTTGAACCAGTGCAACCGACACTCGTTGAGCGTCCAGACCAACCCGAGATCGTCCTCGATATGGTTGCGCTCAATGAATCCATCGTGAGTGAGGCACTGGCAACCATCAAGGATGCCAAGCAATAACGCGAGAGATAACGCTCACACATCCCCCGTGAGGCAGCCCTAATGTGGCTGCCTTTTTTCGTTTCAAGGAGAAACAACATGATCGAGTTCAACGATTCATTCAGCCAAGCCGCAGTAGCCGAAGCCCTGCGAGCACACGAAAGCCTGCAAGAGATCGTCAACCGCAACCTGATGGTGCGTGGTTGGGAGTACGACTATGACGAGACCGGCAAGCGCACCAGTCCACCGCACATCAAGCCCGTGCCAACGATGCACAAGACCACGCTGTACGTGAACCCGAGCGACATGAGGGACAACCTGCCCCGAGAGATTGGCTTTGCGTGGTGGGAGCGCCAGTGCAACGAGCATGGCTACCCCGTGGGTGAATGGAAACGCACCATTATCGGTGCCTACTTCAACCACGGCACCAATGAGCAACCGAACTGGGGGAGCCACACATGAAAGTCAGAGTCACCGCCCGCTTCAAGGGCAAGGTTGTCGAGACCGCAGTGATGTCAATCGAGGCGCTGATAGAGCGCCTTATTGATGCCAACGAGGTGGCCAAGTGCATGGGTATCCGTGAGCAACTGGCCGACTACAACAAGACAAGCGTGGTGCGCTTTACCCAGTGCGTAAGGGGCAGGCGCTACACCATGACAGCGAGGAAAGAGTGATGGGGATCTTCGAGGGATACACATGGGGTCTGGGCACCCCGAACCTGCCCAAGCTGGGGGCTCGGGCCATCCTGCAACGTGGTTACGTGGACTTCCTGGGCGACCGTGCCGGTGTCTACGGCGAGCCAGACGAGGCGTGGCGGGCCGAGTGCGACAAGGTGTTGCCGCACTTCATCAAGGAGCTGACCGCCATGGCCAAGGCATACCAGATATGCACCGACATGGACGAGGTATTCCGCCTCGAACACAAGGGCTGGGTGTGTGAGGCCAGCCCAAGGCGTAGTTATGGCTACCTCTACATCGACATCTACCGCCCCGCTACTTAGCGGGGTTTCTGTTTCAAGGAGAGACAACATGGCCAAGATAACCTTTCGCGCCAAGGTGAATGACGGGTACGTGAAGATCCCCAAGCTGGGCCGTCAGCACTGCGACATGAATGCGTTCCACTTCCACCCACGTTACGGGGCATACAGCAACTCAACGCTGTTCCCGCAGATGCTGGCCCGCATTGCCAGCGACCTGACCAAGGGCACCGGCCACCTTAACGTAGCCAAGCTGCCCGCCAACGTGGAAGTGGACACATCCAAGTTCCTCGCCACCGTAACCATCGAGGTGTGAACCTCACCAAACCCCAACGCCCCTCACATGAGGGGCTTTTTGTTTCACGGAGAAACATCATGTTCAAACCAACTGTTCACAGCTACTTCTCAGGCGCTGGCCTGATGGACACCGGCCTTATCTTCGGTGGCCTGCCCATTGCCCGCTCGTTCGAGTTAGACCCGCTGGCCTGCAAGGTGCAGGCTGCCAACCTTGGCGACCACGTTGAGAACGTGGACGTGACCCAGCTGTGTGTGACTGGCCAAGGTGAAGCCGATGTGATCATCGGCACCTACCCATGCACCAAGTACAGCAACATTGCCGACATCAAGGGCACCCGCACGGGTGACGACTTGTTCCTCCACTTCTTCCGCCACATTGCGTTGATGCGGCCCGAAGTGTACGTGGTCGAGAACGTACCTGGGATGACCAAGTTTCCGGTGGTCATGGAAGCCATGACCCAGTTGCCGGACTACTACGTGACCACGTTCAACCCAGTGCGGGCCGAGCACATGGTTCCCCAACGCCGTGACCGGCTGATCATCATGGGCAGTCGCCGCCCGTTCACATGGAATGCCCCCGACAAGGGCAAGGTGCCAAGCCTGATGTCGCTGTTAGAACGTGACCCCGAGATAGTCATCCCGCCCTCGGTCTATGCCCGCCTCAACGGGCAGTATCGTGACAAGCCAATCATCAGCGACCCCTTTAAGGGTGACATCGCACCCACCTGCCTAGCCCACTACGCCAAGGACAAGGGCACACGACTGGTGATAGACCCAGTGACCCGCAAGCCGCGTCCTTACACGGTTCGTGAGTACGCAAGGTTGATGGGGTTGCCTGATTTCTTCACCTTTGACGCGCCCGATAGCGATGCTTATCGCATGATTGGCAACGGCGTTGTGTTCCACAAGGGCGTGTGGGTAGCGAATGAGATCGTGAGGTATTTTTCTCACTCCCATCGACAATCAAGACCACTCACAAGAGCTGCTTCACATCAGAACGTCTGAAAGATACCCCTTGGTTTTCTCTGACACCTTCTCATTAACTTTCTCACGCTTCATTTGCGCAAAAAAGAGACCCTAAAGGGTCTCTTAAATCTTGGGCTGACCAATCCGGTCGGCTCTCTTAATGGGGCCGGTTCCTTTGGGGACTGGCCCTTTTCACATCTGGAGAAATGCCATGAACGCAAAAGTAGAAACCACCCTGTACGCCAACATCACCGACCTGTTCGAGATCCTCAAGGACTTCAACAAGGCCAAGGTCAGACTGACCGGTCGGGGTGCCACCAAGGATGTCATGGGCTGGAGCCGCACGGCGAGTGAGCACGTTTGCTTTGGCTCGGTGACAGGGCGCACCACCGAGCAGAGCTTGCGGATGCACCTGTCGAACCTGCTGAACGAGGACATCGACCACCTCAAGCAGGAAGTGGCGCACAAGGGCTATGACGCCGTGCTGTCCACCGTCAAGGCGAACCTCTTGGTGTTCAAGGGGCAAGCCAAGCACACCGCCCTGGGTCAGTTGGACGAGCTGCAATCCAAGAGCTTTATGGAGGCAGTGGGCGCACTTCCGCAGCCGACTGAGGGGGTGAGCGAAGCGAACGCCCCGAAGGAGGCGGAGGCCAAGGGGGACGAGTGGGTATTCAACGTGCCCGCCTTGCGTGGGTTGCAGGGTGGCCGTGCTTACTACGCCGTGACCATGCCCTATCGGGTACTCGCCCGACTGTTGCAGATCCAGACCGGCTTTGCCGCTATCGAGCGAGCCCAACGTGAAGTGAACAAGTCTCGGGTGACTGACCTTGTGGACTACATGGGCCAAGCAGGATACGCCCTGCCAGCCCTGACTGGGTGTGTCGAGGGTAAGGCCGAGTTTACCGGCGACCACATGGGCACACTCGCCATCGACATGGGAGCCAAGATCTTGCTGGCTGATGGCCAACATCGGGCGAGTGCCATTGTCAACAAGGTGGAGGCTGATGCCGCACTTGCGGGTGAGTCGGTAATCATCCAGTTGTATACCGGCCTCACCTTGGACGAACGGCAGCAGCTGTTCTCTGACCTCAACAGCAAGGCGGTCAAGCCGAACGCCTCGATCAACAACCTCTACAACCACCGCAAGGATGGCAGCCAAGTGGCTCGGGCCGTGGCCAACGCCGTGTTCCCTGGGCTTATCGACTTCGAGCGCACCACCTGTGGTGGCCGCAGTGAGTTCCTGTACCCGTTCAAGACGCTCATTGATGCCAACAATGTGCTGATGAACAAGCGTGATGGTGAGGCGTGGCAGGAGGTAGAGAAGGTTGATGCCCTCAAGATCTGGGCGTTGATCATGAAGCGGGTGCCGGTCACAACCGCAGCCGGTTCAGGGGAGAACGTGGCCAAGCTGCGTGAAGGCTCAGTGCTCGGCACTGCCGTGGGCCTGATGGTGCTGGTCTGGGTAGCCAAGGTGCTGATGGAACAGGAGGGATTGAACGGGCTCACTCACCTGCGTAAAGCCGACTGGGACAAGGGTTGGTTCGGTTGGCAGGGCAACGTGATGTTGGGGGCCAAGATGATTAAGAACGGCAGCAGTATCAAGGATGGTGCCCGCGCCGTGTTAAGCCTGCTTGATATGCCTGTAACGGGCGTGTCCGGTAATTGACGATACCCCAAGTCATTTTTGTTGCCTTTCAAAGGGTCAAAGAGTTTTCAACATTGGTCGGATCATTTACGGATGTGAGGAAAGCCGCATGACAACCTCAAATGAATCAAAAAAAGAACCAGCCGCAGTCGCCTCGTTAATCATTGAAGCCAGCAAGCACGTCAACAAATCGTGGCAGCATCTGGCTCATTTGGCGTCTAACTGGTTGGTTGCCCAAGGGCTGGAGACTCCGATAAGCCAGCAGGATCTCGCCTCGCTGGCAGCTTGCATGATGTTCACCGGCAAGCCCCAAGCCCCTGACGCTGGCGACCGTGACTCGTTCTTCGAGTTCATCGGTGTGAAGCAGAAGCCCAAGGAGGACTTGGGCGCTGGGGTGGCGGTGGAGATAGACGGGTGCAAGGGTATGCTGCGTTATCGTCTGGCCAAGGACATGTTCGATACCACGCTGCGTGTCCCGATACCCACCATTGAATGGGCTGACCAAGCCCCGCACTCCGTCCCGCAGATCAATCCCTTCTACGAAGTCACCCCGACCTTTCACGATGTCTTGACCGCCATGGCAATGGGCTTTCGCTCATGGCTGTTCGGTCATACCGGCACCGGAAAGACGGCGGCTATCAGGGAGATCTGCGCACGTTGCAGCTTGCCGCTGGTGCGGATCAACTTCGATTCGGAAATGACCCGTGCTGACCTCGTTGGCAAGACCGAGTTGCTCAACGATGGCGGCACGACCGTGAGCCGGTTCATTGAGGGTGTGCTGCCCCGTGCTCTCCCGCACGTTGGGGTAGTGCTGCTCGATGAACTGGACTTCATCCGGCCCGACCTCGCCTACGTCATGCAGGCGGTGCTGGAGGGGGATGAACTGGTGCTGACCGGTGATAACGGTCGCCGTGTACCGGTGCATCCGCAGTGCTGGATAGTGGCCGCAGCGAATACCTGTGGCCAAGGTGATGATGTCGGCCTGTACCGAGGGGCGCGTGAGCAGTCAGCCGCATTCCTCAACCGGTTCCAGACCTTCATCGACTTCGACTACATGGAGTGGGCCAAGGAGGCGGCATTGCTGGAGCGCGAGACCAGCTTGCCTAGCCACATCTGCGAGAAGCTGTGCCTGTATGCCAAGGAGCATCGGGAAGCGTTCGGCAGGCGTGAGGTGCTCACTCCGATCTCGTACCGCCAGTTGGTCACGATGGCCAACCGGATGATGTTCATGTCCCGACATGCAGGCGTCTTGCCGCAGGACGGAGTATGGGAGGCCATGGAGTTGGTGGTCTTCAATGCCATGCCTGCCCATGAGCGCGTCAAGATGACGGGCATCGCACAACGGTTAAGCATCTAAGGAGGATGTGATGGGTTAAAGCGACATTTCTAACCTGCCCGTGTGGCCGGTCATCCTTCGACTGGGGGGACGGGTACTACACCCGTTCCATTGGTAAAGCAAAGCGAATGTAACCGAGCGGTAGCAACGGGGGCCAAGGCGGCCCCCTTTTTTATGTCATGGAGATATGAAAATGAACTCGACCGATCTGGTAATTGAGTGCAATGCGATAGCCCGCGTGTTGGGCAGGTCGCAGGTGCGCGTAGAGTTTGCAGGGAGTGAGGCGTGGAATGACGGCTCCCTGATCCGCCTGCCCGAGATAGCTGCGGGCAAGGTAAGTGACGACAAGGTAGCGATGATGCGTGGCTATACCGACCATGAGACTGCGCACTCGCTGTTTACTGACTTTGAGTTTTTCCGGCAACACGACAAGACCAAGGCCGACCAGATCAACTATCTGGAAGACCCACGGATCGAGGCGGCCTATCAGCAGCAGTACCCTGGGGCGTGGAGTAGCTTGAACGCCATGCGTCATGTGTCGGCGCAACTCCAGCTTGATGCACTGGCCAAGGTGCCGCCGCATCTGCTCGACTGGGGACGGCTGATCTTCGGGGCGGTCAAGTGGACGGCCTCCCAGATGATGGGCCACGGTGGTGACGTACAGCGGGAGCTGGTTGCCATGATACCGGAGCACTACCGGCCACTGGCCAGCGAGTTTGCGACCCGCTCGATGGCGGCCAAGAGTACCCAAGAGATAGCGGCGCTCGTTGACGAGCTGCTTGAGCGGCTCAATTTTGAGCCGGAGCCTGAGAAAGCGCCTGAGCCCGAGCAGGAGCCAAGCGAAGGGGATGACAAGGACGAGGGCGAGGATGGGCAGGACGGGCAGCCCAAGGGCGTTGGTGAGGACGGAGAAGGTGACGAGGGCCAAGAGGATGGCGGGGAGTTAGGTGGCCAAGGAGAGAAGCAAGCGCCGCTCATTGACGAGGCGGCCATCCTGAGCGGCATGGCCAGCCGTGAGGCGAGCTTGCCCAAGTTCAACCTCCAGCTGTTCGAGTACAAGCACGATGACGCCCATGTGTGTGGCGTAGCCTTCTCGGCCAAGGAGAAGGTCGCCATCAGTCCGATGGGTTCCCATGCCAAGAGCATCCTCAAACGTGCGCTGATAGGCGTTGATGACAGTCGCTGGCTGGGTGGCCGTGTCCATGGCCTGCTCGATGCCAACGACTTGGTGCGGGC
The DNA here is from genome assembly GCF_001728955.1 of Aeromonas sp. DNP9. Classification (NCBI taxonomy): domain Bacteria; kingdom Pseudomonadati; phylum Pseudomonadota; class Gammaproteobacteria; order Aeromonadales; family Aeromonadaceae; genus Aeromonas; species Aeromonas sp. DNP9. The sequence continues at coordinate 20,410 of NZ_LYSQ01000002.1, forward strand.
CTACCAAGGCGAGGATGACGTTTACCGGCAGCGCACCAAAGACCCCGAGCTTGATACCGCCGTCACCCTGCTGATTGACATGAGTTCCAGCATGAGGGGCGAACGGATTGAGTGGGCCACCAAGACGGCGTTGATGTTGGGCGATGCGCTCGACTCGCTGGGTGTGCCGCTATCGATCCTGGGTCACACCACCATGGCCCTGCACAACTACGGTCTCTACCCCAAGGCGGATGTGGATCAAGTGTTCGCGTTTGCCAACGACAAACGCCATCCCCAGCTTGCTTGCTTCAAGTTCCAGAACGCCGACCAGACCGGACGGAAGTTGAAGGGCGGGCGCTCGGGCAAGGTGGTTGAGAGGCTGGCCATCAAGGCGTATGAGCGGTATCGGCTGGGCCACTCACTCAATGCGGACGAGGTGTACGCTCTCGGCTGCGCGTTGACGAGTGCCCCAGGGTATATCTCATCCGACCCGTTGGTGATGTTCAATCTGTTAGGGTTCGGGGTGAGGATCAGAACCGCCCGTGATGTGATCGAAAGGTTGCCCTATTTAGTGGGTGTGTACGGAGCCAATAATATCGACAACCGCGCTATTGAGTTTGCTATCAATAAGATTGGGAAGTGTAAGCAGAAGCGCAAGATACTTTTAATGTTATGTGATGGCATTCCATATGCGCGTGGGGCACTTTCTAACTTATTGAATTCCAGTACCCATAATACCCTAGCTACTGTGTCCACCCTTGGTATCAAGGTGATCACTTTCGGCTTTGGTTCAACAAGTGTTAAAGGATGTACCCATTATGATGTAACATCAGGCTCAATCGGGCAGATAGAAAAAACAGTCCTTTTTGTTGTCAATGAATTGCTAAAAACATCATACCCTCGCCATTCCCCGAGCAGAACTGGTGCAGTGGAGACAACCATATGAAAGCTAGACCGGCATATAGGATTAGGTTGAACTGGATTAGGATGGCTCCTGCACACAGACGAAGTCTCGTTAAGAACCCAAACTGGTGGGTGCTTGTCGCCCAGCGGGTGAAGTCAGGCGTGAAGATCGGGGATGCTATTAGCCAAGTGGAGAGTGAGTGCGAGGCTAGACTCGCGGCTCGCAAGGCAAATGGAGATTAATATGGATAGTTTAGAGATTGAGCGGATCTTGCATCAGTTTCAAGGCCTGGAGCTACAGAACCGCATTTTGGAAAAGAAGTTTAATAACTTACAAAACGAACATCAGAAGACACTTGATGTAATCGAATCGCTTAAATCGAACCTCGCTGAATTACAACTGCAACTTGCATCATTTGGTATTGCACCATCGCACGACAATGAATCGCTACGAGAACTCAGCGACCTGACTCCACGCCAACACGTTATCCTTCAATTGTTTATTGAAGGATTTAACTACGACCAGATGGCTCACCGAATTGGGGTCTCGATTAATACAATCAAGACTCAAGCCAAGGCCATCCGTACCAAGTGGGGCGTGGACAACCGATCCGACCTGATATTCAAGGCCCGCCGTGCCATTAGTAGTGTGGCCGACAATGTGTATGTCGAGATCAGTGGTGGGTTGCCGAAGAACTGGGGTGAAGAGTTCGCTCACCTAGCCAAGGATGCAGACCCACATAACGTGTTGTACCGGCCAAGTAAGGGAAGAGGTGCTGGACATGAAGACGAAGAAGATTGATGGCAAAGAGTTGGCGACCATGAAGGACGCCGCCCTTTGCTACCTATCCGATAGGGAACGGTCAAGATCGACCACTCATATCGTCTCGAAGCTGGCCCCTTTCTGGGGCCAGTTTCGTTTGGTCGATGTGACCCAGCGGACGATGGACGACTATGCCAAGGGACTGGAGGGCATGGCCCAAGCAACCAAGGCGCGGATGTGCAGGCAGGCCCGCACGGTCTACCTGTACGGGTGCCGTGAGTTTGACCTCGCGCCCAAGGGGATCAAGGTGCCAACCGAAGGCAAACACCGCGCCGAATTTCTGACCAAGGATGAACTGGCCAAGCTGTTGGAGGGGCTGACGGATGAAGCCAGGGCCATTGCGACCTTCATGGTCTATACCGGCGCACGGTATTGCGAGGCCCGACTGGTAGAGGTGGATGACCTCAAGCAGATGGGCACGGCATTGATGTGCCGATTACGCCACAGGAAGGGCCGTGAGACGCTTTGGCGCGAACGCTGGGTGCCGGTGCATCCACAGGTGCAAGAAGTTATCCGGCAGCACGGTAGCGTCTCTGGTGCGCTCTGGCGCAATAGTCTGGGCGAACAGTGGCACCAAGATGCGGGAGCCCTGCGCAACCAGATGAAGAGGGTATCGGCCAAGCTGGGGTTCGAGGCTCGGCCCCATGTGCTGCGGCATACCTTCGGGACGCTGCTGGCCAAGGAGGGGGGAGACCTGCGGATACTGGCGGAACTGATGGGCCATGCCAGCTTGGAGCAGACCCGAACCTATATCAATGCAGGTAATCAGGAGGCCGCCGCGCTGGTCGGGAAATTGTGATGGGTCACATTTCTGGTCATGGCTGTGACCATTGTTGTGACCATGCATGACCATACGTGACCACGGGCTAGTTAAATAGCGCAGTGGTCAAATCTGGTCATGTCTACTACAGTTTATTAAGCCGATACAAGCAGTTAGGTGAGGGGGACATTGCGAAGCCTGAACTGTTTCAACCGGCCTTTTGGCCGGTTTTTTTTATGTCTGATATCCGGGATTACTGGGCCAGCGCCTTCAACTGCGCCTTGTCTGGCGGATTGTTCCAGTCGATGGGGCCATGGGTAAAACGGTACTGCAACCGTGGCAGGCTGGTCTCCAGCCACTCTTCTCGAAAATAGGCATAACCCTGATCCCAATCCGGATCATTGGCCCAACCGCTCTGCAGGAAGTAGAGGCGAGTACCCTGCCCTTCCGGCACAAAGCGCAGGCAAACCTGGGTCTTTTGCTGGCGGATATGGGGCAGGCTGGGCGGGAAATTCCAGCTGAAACTGAGCAAATCATAGGGCATGACGGCCATGACCCGGCACCCTTCGCTGCCACGTTCACCCAGCGGGGCATCAGGCCTGAAGTAGATCTCGAAAGGGCCATTCGGTTCGGCCACCATCAAACATTCGGGAGCCAGAAAACTGCGCAGACCGCTTTCGGTAGTCCAGGCGTGCCAGACATCGTCTATGTGCGCCGGAACAAAAATGTTGCCTTCAATCAGTTTATTGTCCATAAATCAGCGATCCTCAAGCCATCCATACAAGGGACTCCGGCAGTATAGCCCCATGGCAAATACAATGGACAGTGCTTAATCACACCCTTGTCATTTGCATCGATTAACCTGCCTCTGTGCAGCTGCCTCAATGAACATTGGCTTGATCCGGGAGGGCATCATGATCCGGCTCATGGAAGAACACGACATTCCCCAACTGGCCCGGCTGTTTTTAAATAGCCGCCGCCACACCTTTCACTGGGTCGATCCAGCCCGTTTCCAACTCGAGGATTTCGAGGAACAGACCAAAGGTGAACAGGTGTGGGTAGCCGAACAGGGGGGCAATATCTGCGGCTTTATCGCCATCTGGCTGCCCGATCACTTCGTCCATCACCTCTATGTGTCAAGCGACTGGCATGGTCAGGGGATCGGGCGCGCCCTGCTGGAGCGGGGCCTGGCTGATTCGCCGCACGGCTCGCTCAAGGTTGCGACCCGCAACACGGCGGCAGTAGCCTTCTACCATCGGCTGGGCTGGCAAAACAGTGATGAGACAGGCCACTGCGAGGTCACCGGCCCTTGGTGCAAGTTGCTCAGAAGCTAGCGGGACGCCCGGCACCTGCGCTTTGCGGCTGAACAGGCACCAGCGGTGCCGGGGGGAAGAACCAGCGGTAGAGATCGAACCAGCCATCTCGCTGGGCAATCACGACCTCGTGCACTGGATCGCGCTGGAAGATCGCCACCTTGTTTTCGGTCAGCGGCACCCAGGCATAGTTGACCAGCGCATATTGCGACTGGATCAGGTTGTACTCATTGAGATAGGAGTCATCGTTACCCGATTCGTGCAGTTGGGTACGACTGTCGATGAGGTAAACAAGCTGGTTGAAGAAGGTAAGTTGAAAACCGGTCACTCGCCACTTCTCCCTGGTCGCCTCCTCCTCTTCAATCACGGTAATTTTGCCCCAGCGGCACACCCCGTGATAGTTGACTCCATTGGCCGACATTTTCAGATCGTAATGGCAGCCCAGACTGTTGATAAACATCCCGACCACAAACAGCAGCACGACAAGCAGTGGCAACAGCAGCAAGGTATTTTTCAGCGTTCGTTTCATCAGAGATCCCTTACAGCGTTTTTTCGAGCTCTTTATAGGAAAGCACGCGAACCTGGTGGCCGGAGACCAGCACCAGCGATACCGGTTTGACTGGTGGCACATCGCTCCGTGCCTCCATCTGGCAAACAACGCCGGTCGGCGAGTCGGTGCAGTGCACATGGAGCCACTCGAAATGGAGATAGCTGGCGACAAACGCCACCAGCACAGCCAGTAGCAGATTGACGTATATCAGGCCCCTTGCCAACATTGGCCGCCCGATACCGCTGAGAAAGGCAAGTTTGGCGCGCTCACCAAAAGAACGGGGAGCAGCAGGCTCTTTGATGACCTCGTGGTCGGAGCTTGGTGATGTCGACGGTGGCGGTGCAGCCGCTGCAGGCGTGGGCTCACTCATCGGCTCGGGCAAGGGCTCACTCTCTGTTGGCAGTGCCTTGCCGTAATAGCTCTTCATCTTGCAGTTAAGATGCAGGGAGTACCCTTTTTTCGGGGTACTTCTGATATCCAGCGTCTGGGGAGATGAGGTGAAGTGGCGACGAATATTGGCGATGGCCACGTTCAGGGAGTTGGGGCTGATGGGGCGACCCAACCAGCCGATTTCGAGCAACAGATCCTTGTCGCACACCTCGTCATGGTGATCGAGCAGATAGCTGAAAATGAGGCTCTCTGCGGATGACAAGCGCACCACCCGGGCGCTTTGCAAGTTGTCCTTGTCGGCACAGAAGATCAACTCTCGCCTTTTGACATCAAAGACATAATCACCGAAGTGATAGGCTGATATGTTATTGCCTGGCGCAACCCCCGTCATACCAACCACCTGTTATTTGCATTCATCATGAAGAAGATGGGATTCCACACCTGATAAAGCCAGATGGCGGCTCAGGACTCGCTGTAATTAAACGAAATTCTAAAGGGTCGGGATCAGCGGTACAATAGATGCAGGCAGGCATGAGCGGGGAAAATGAAAATATGCGTCCAGCGCTGTCGGACAGCGTATCGGGCAGAGCATGATGCTGCGAGTTTCGCCTATAGCGGTCATGCCAATCTCAGCTGAACAGTGACATGGGCATGACGAAAAGCGCTGCAGGACAAGGCCCCTTGCCCCTCACAACATCTCGCCGCGCCTCAAAATAATGGGAACCCGCCTGCCCCGCAGGATGATCCAACGGGGCGAAGTGAACTGACTAGACCCGAAACTGCTTGAGCAGGGTGTCGAGCTGGGCCGACAGCTGCCGCAGATCACTGCTGGCCTCGGCAACCTGTGCCACTCTGGCTGCACTCTCGCTGTTGAGCGTCGCAATCCGGTTGACGCTGTGGCTGACCGCCTCCGCCACCGAGTGTTGTTCTTCCGATGCCTGGGCGATATACATGTTCATCTCGCGGATCAGGCTGACCTGATTTTTAATCTTCTCCACCGATGTCTGCACATCTGCCGCCTCGATTCCGGCGCGGGATGCCTTCTCCTGACTCTGTTGCATTCCGGCCCCGACATTCTGGGTCGCTTGCTGCAACCGTTTGATACTGGCACTGATCTCCTCCGTCGACTGGCGAGTACGGCCCGACAAGGTGCGTACCTCATCCGCCACCACCGCAAAACCGCGCCCCTGGTCACCCGCCCGCGCCGCCTCGATGGCCGCGTTGAGGGCAAGCAAATTGGTCTGCTCGGCAATGCCGTTGATCACCTCGATGATGGTGCCAATACTGCTGCTCTCGGTCGAAAGGGTGCGCATCAGGGTGGCGACTCGCTCCACCTCCCCCACCAATTGATGGATGGCCTCATTGGCATGGCCCGCCAGATTGTAACCCTGCTCCACATAGAGGTTGGCCTCATCGGTAGCGCCAGAGGTTTTCACCGCGTTACCAGCCACTTCCTGCACTGCCTGACTCATTTCGGTAATGGCAGTAGCGACCTGATCCAGCTCGGATTGCTGGGCGTCACTGCCTACCCGGGTATCTGCCGAGAGGGAGTCACAGAGTTCGGCGGTTTGCAACACACCGGCAGAGAGCTCGTTGATCTCCGCCACCATCTCCTGCAACTTGGCAATAAAGTGGTTGATGTTGGTGGCCAGCGCGCCCATCTCATCCTGACGGCTGATCTTCAGACGCCGGGTCAGATCCCCCTCTCCTTTGGCCAGATCAAACACCGCCTGATTCATCTGATGGAGCGGCCTGAGCACATTGCGATGAATCAGCACCATCAGCAGCGCGATGATGCAGAGATCGAGCACAAGGATCTGCCAGACGGTGGTGATCAACTGCTGGCGCAGTTGGGCCTGAATGGCGGCATCACTGGTTTGCACCAGCAATCGGGCCACGGTGTTTTTCTGGCCACTGTCGTCATAGACCAGATCATATCCCCCATAGGCAGCGGTATCGGCAGGCATGGCTGTCACGGGGGCAATGCTCCCCGCCATGTCACGGGCAAACCCGGCCACCAGCTTGTCCTTGTTGACCACCAGCAAAGCACTCAGGATATCGGCCGCCAGCTCGGACTTGAGTGATGCCTCGATGAAAGCCGATTCATAATTCCACAGCGGGCCGGGCAGGGAGAGCTGCAGCCGGCCGATGGCCTGTTCGACCAGCGCACTCTGTTTGCTGTAGCTCTCCGCCTTGACGGCGTGGTAGTTGTAACCGCCAAACAACACCAGTAGCAGACTCACCGACAGGGAGGTCAACACGGCAATCCTGAACGTCAGACTTTTCCAATCCATGGTTTCCTCCCGGTTTTACGGCAGCCGGCGCAGTGCCATTAAGCGGCACTTGCTATTGGTACTGTTACTGGTACTTGGCATTGATCTTGTCGATGGTGCCATCCGCCTTCATGGCAGCGAGGATCTCGTTGAGCTTGGTGATGAGCTCATCGGGCGTGTCCTTGTTAAACGCCAAGCTCATCTGGGTTTCCTTGAACACGAAGACCGGCTTGGGTGAGGCCACCTTCTCCTTGCTGGCCAGATAGGGGGCCAGATACTGGCCGGTAGCCCAGAGATCGATGCGGCCCGCCTCCAGTTTCTTCACGTTGGCGGTATCGTTGGCAGCCAGCTGCAACTTGGCAAATCCCTGGGCCTTGAGATATTCGGCGGCCGCATCGCCGTTATAGCCACCCACCGAATACTGCTTGGCATCTTCCAGCGACTTGACCGTGATATTGGCGGTCGAGCTGGAGAAGAACACCCAGTTGTTATTGACCAGCGGCCCGACCCACTTGAACAGCGCTTCCCGCTCCGGAGTGCGGGTCGTGGAGTAGAGGGCGGTATTGGGAGTACCTAGGGTATCTTCGTACGCCCGTTTCCAGGGCATCAGGGTCAGCTTGTATTCGACTCCAGCACGCTTGAACAGCTCTTCGACCACCTCAGTCGACAGCCCGACAATCTTGCCCCCCTCACCCTGCATGTTGAATGGCGGGTAATCCTCGGTCATCACGTTCAGTGGCGCAGCCTGAACAGCGCTTATCGCCATCATGGAAGAGACTGAAAAAATTGCACTTTTCCACAGCAGTTGATAGTTCATTGCAACCTCGCTTTGCTTGCCATTCATCCCTGAACATCCGCCGTTACCGATGGCGGTGCACGTCTGACCCACTGGGGTCATGCCGGCTTTCACGGCTCGCCGCCCACCCATGTGCAGCAGCAAACAGATCCGGATTTTGCCTGTGCGCAACGAAACGCAACCGGCGAGGGAGGCTCACAACAAATCGAGGAGGAAACATGCCAGGGCAGCATGAGGGGAATGCGGAGTGGGGCGGATAAGCCTCTGCCATACAACAGCGCCGTGGCAAAGAAAAAGCGCATCGTTTTATGACAGGGGTCTGGGAGAGAAATGATAGAAAACGCCAACATCCATTTTCCCATACTGCTCGAGGAGACCTCAGAGCCAAACCTGTCCTTTAGCTAAGGTCACGAAAAGAGATACGTCAAATGAGAATGCTAACCCCCTCATCTGCTTCCAAATTAGATTCCAGATGAGCTCCGTCGAACCGAAAAATGGCGCTAGATACCCGAAAAACAGAAGGCCACCGCGAGGTGGCCTTCTCCAAATCAACAATGAACGTCTGGTGGAACTCAATCCTTGGCCGCGTCCATCACCCCCTCTTCGGAGTGCGCAGGCAGGATCAGGTTGAGCAGGATGGCGGCAACAGAGGCCAGGCCAACGCCGGCCAGCGCGAAGTCGCCAATCTTCATCTCCAGCGCACCGACACCGACGGTCAGAGTCACGGCGACGATGGCGATATTGCGTGACAGCCCCAGATCCACCTTGGATTCCACCAGCGTCTTGAGACCGATGGCAGCGATGGATCCGAACAGCAGCAGCATGATACCGCCCATCACCGGCATCGGGATGGAGGTGAGCAGCGCATTGAACTTGCCGAAGAAGGCCAGAATGATGGCAAACACCGCAGCCCAGGTCATGGTGACCGGATTGAAGTTGCGGGTGATCATCACGGCACCGGTCACTTCGGCGTAGGTGGTCACGGGTGGGCCACCGATGAAACCGGCGAAGCAGACGCCGATGCCGTCACCGGCGAGCGTACGGTGCAAACCTGGCTCCTTGGTGTAATCCTTACCAGTCACGCCACCAATCGCCAACACGCCACCGATATGCTCGATACAGGGGGCGATGGCTACCGGCAACATGAACAACGCAGCAGCCCAGTTGATCTCCGGAGTTTCGAAGTGGGGCAGCGCCAGCCAGGGGGCGTTCACCATGCCATCGAAACTCACCTGGCCCATGAAGACCGCCGAGACATAACCGGCAATCACGCCGCACAGGATGGGGATCAGCTTGATCCACCCCTTGCAGAACACAGCTGCAATCAGGGTGACCGCCAGCGAGATACCGGCCAGCGTCAGCGCAGTCCCCGCAGGTACTACCTGCTCACTACCGGCACGGCCCATCGCCATGTTGCAGGCAACCTGCGCCACAGAAAGACCGATGACCATGATCACCGGGCCAATCACCACGGGCGGCAGCAATTTGTGCACAAAGCCCATCCCTTTTGCCCGGATCAGCGCAGCCAGAATGAAATACATGAAACCGGCGGCAAACAGGCCAAACATGGTGGATGGCAATCCCCAGGTCTGGGTGGCGTAGATGATGGGAGCGATGAAGGCAAAGCTGGAACCGAGGAAAATCGGTACCTGGCGGCGGGTGCAGAGCTGGAACAACAGGGTGCCCACACCGGCGCCAAGCAGGGCCATGGAGGGGTTCAGTCCGGTGAGCAGGGGCACCAGAACCATGGCACCGAAGGCGACAAACAGGATTTGCAGCCCGGCGACACTTTGCTTGACTAAGGAAAACATGGATGTCCTTAATTTTTTGATAACTGATGGGGATATTTATCACTTTTCAGTTATCACAAGACTTTTTCAAGGCGCGAAATGAACACAAATGCGTCACTTGTTACCTTTTACTGCTTGGGAAGGGCATGAAACTGGCTTTTTAGGCGGGATTCGTTGCTACAAGCATCGAGTATGCGATTTTACGCATTATTGTGACGAACGCCAATCGTTTTTCCATCATGTTTATTGTGTTCATGGTCAAAAATGCCGCCACCAAGGGGCGCTCTATAATGGATCCTGTGAATCAAGATGGACAAGGAGTCCCCATGTCACAGCCCCCATTCAAGGCCAGCCAGCGCAGATTGCTGATCGGCTCGGCCATCGCTCTCGCCCTGTTTGCGAACCCGTTCAGTTATGATTTCGCCCACAATGAGTGGCAAATGAATCAGGCCTATGCCAAGTCCTGCTTTATCGCCGGCACTCGCATCACGATGGCCGATGGCTCCACCCGCCCCATAGAGACGCTCCGGGTCGGTGAACGGGTGCGGGATCAGCACGGCGGCAGTAACCGGATCCTGGCGATCGAACGGGTCATACTGGGCAAGCGCAGACTCTACGGGATCAATGATCTGCCCCCATTCTTTACCGCAGAGCACCCTCTGCTGACCACGCGGGGCTGGGCAGCCATCTCACCGGCCATGACCCGAACAGAAAACCCGCAACTGGCGGTGCTGCCGCTATTTACCGGCATGCAGATAATGTGTCGCCCGGCACCTGCCATGGTGACGGGCAATCTGGCCCTGCAACCCCAGCTGGAATTACTGCTGGTTGAGTCACTCTGCTGGATCGAGGCATCTCCCACTACCGCGCTCTTCAATCTGCTGCTCGATGGCAGCCACAGCTACATCGCCAATGAGCTGATCGTTCACAACAAAGATGGCGATGGTGGCAGTGGGGGCAGCAGTGGTGGTGGCGACAGCGGTGGAGGCAGCAACAGCGGCGGAGGCAGCAACAGCGGCGGAGACAGCAACAGCGGCGGAGGCAGCAACAGCGGCGGTGGCAGCGACAGCGATGGGGGCAGCAACAGCGGCGGTGGCAGCGACAGCGATGGGGGCAGCGATGACCGTGGCGGCCAGGGCGAGCATGCCGGCGGAGAGCTGCATGGTGGAGGTGAACGGCATGCTGGTGGAGAAAAACATGCAGGGGGAGAACGCCATGGGGGTGGCCGCGGGTTTGGCAATGGCGTTGATGACAACGGCGTGGATGCCGTCGATGCCAATGGCAACAAGCTCAGAGGTGACGGCACGGTCGATGACAACGGTGTGGATGCTGTCGATGCCAACGGCAACAAGCTCAGGGGTGATGGAACCATTGATGACAACGGTGTGGATGCCGTCGACGCCAACGGCAACAAACTCAGAGGCGATGGCACGGTCGATGATCGCCAGCAAGTGCTTACCGATGAGCAGGAACGGACGCTGCTCAACGACGGCTTTCGCCAACAGGGGCTACCATGATGCGTTATCTGCTAACACTCCTCCTGCTCGGCCTCGCTGGCTGCGCCATAGTCGATACCCAGCCGCTTTACCATCAAATGGATAAGGCAGATGTTCAACTGGCCAATCAGGCACTCGCCAAGGCGCTGGAAACCCGCACCAAAGGGCAGAGCCTCACCTGGTTCAATCCGGCTAACCGTCACTCGGGTAGCGTCACCCCGCTGCGCACCTTCCGCCATACCAACGGAGAGTGGTGTCGCGACTATCGCGAGCAACTCTATATCGGTAAGGCCAGTCAGCAGTGGCAGGATACCGCCTGCCGCAATCAGGAAGGGCGCTGGCGGCCATTACGCACTTAACGCGTGCCACAGGCAATAAACGAAAGGGGGTAGCAGTGCTACCCCCTTGTCATCTTGGCCGACCCGTTATCAGGGTAGTGGGTACGCGGTTATACCCGACGATAGGGCAGGTAAACCGGCTCCCACATGTGGTTGAGGATATGCTGCTGCAGATCCTGACCGATCAGCGGGTGGGAGGGATCCCGGCGCACGATATCCTTGAGCACGGCGGTCGCCACATGCACCGAGATGCTGCGCAGCTCGCGAATGCGGGGATAGACGGCCCCTTTCGCCAGATCCACCTCACTCACGCACTCGGCCAGCGCAAAGGCAGCAGTAGTGAAGACATCGGGCGTGATCTCGCGGATCTGGCTGACAATGGCCGCCAGACCTACCCCGGGGAAGATAAAGACGTTATTGCCCTGCCCGACCCGAAACTCCTGCCCCTCGTAGCTCACATCCTTGAACGGGCTGCCAGTCGCAACAATGGCTTTGCCATTGCTCCAACGGTAGATATCTTCCGGCAGCGCTTCACAGTTGGCGGTCGGGTTGGAGAGCGGGAACACCATGGGGCGCTCGCAATGCTGCAGCATCAGCTGGATATGCTCTTCCTGGAAGGCACCGCCCGAGCCGCTGGTACCCAGCAACACGGTAATGGGCACATGACGCAGCACATCGGCCAGATTGGCCTTGCCGGGCACCTCGGTATCCCAACCCGCCAGCAGTAACCCCGGTTTGGCGTAGCGACGCTTGTACTCGTCGAGCCCGTCCCGGTTGTCGCACACCAGCCCCTGGGTATCCAGAATGTAGATGCGATCGCGGGCCGCCTGCGGATCCATCCCCTCGCGGATCATCCCCGCGCAGATCTGATCCGCGACGCCAACCCCACCGGCGCCAGCGCCATAGACCAGATAGTTCTGCTGGCCCAGGGTCTCCCCCTTGACCTTGACCGCGCCTATGATACCGGCCAGCACCACGGCACCGGTGCCCTGAATATCATCGTTGAATGACGGCAGTGACTGCTGGTAGCGGGCCAGATTGTTGAAGGCATTGGATTTGCTGAAGTCTTCCCACTGCAGCACGGCGTTGGGGAAGTGGCGCTTGACCCCCTGCACGAACTTGTCGATGAACTCTTCATACTCCTTGCCGCGAATGCGCTTGTGGGGGCGGCCCAGATACATGGGGTCATCGAGCAGTTTCTGATTGTCGGTGCCCACATCCAGCGCGATGGGCATGCAGCAGGCGGGGTGAATACCGGCCCCAAGGGTATAGAGCGCCAGCTTGCCGATGGGGATGCCCATGCCACCTACACCCTGGTCGCCGATCCCCAGAATGCCCTGGCTGTCGGTGACGACTATGATGCGGATCGACTTGGCATCGAAGTGACGGGCCTGACTGCCCATGTCATCCACGTTGTCCGGGGTGATGTAGAGGCCGCGCGGCTTCTGGAAGCGGTGGCTGAACTCCTGACACGCCTTGCCCACAGTCGGGGTATAGATGTAGGGAGTCATCTCCTCTACATGGCGTGACAACAGGGCATAGAAGAGAGTCTCGTTGCGATCCTGCAGGGCACGCAGGTTCTGGTACTTCTCGATATCGCTGCAAGCGCTCTTGAACCCCTCATACACTCGCTCGAGCTGGGCTTCAAAAGTTTGCACCTGAGGCGGCAGCAAACCATCGAGATCAAAATCGGCCCGCTCCTGTTCGGTGAAGGCCGTGCCCTTGTTGAGGTATCGATTGTTAAGCAGATCAGTGCCGGTCAGTGCAACGGGGCGAAAATCCTGTCCCTGTGCATCTTTCCACAGCAGATATTGTCCGGTAGCCATAGTCATTCTCTTTGATTTACGTGAAATTGCCGTTCGGCAGGAGAGCAAGACTCATAATGAAATCAATCATATGACGTTTACTCGATCGGTTTTGTGAGCTTGGGCATACCCTGCGGCCAAAATAGGCGCCCGGCGGCCCCGGCGAGACAAATTTCCACGGCAAGGAATGAGACTCATGTTAGCATTGCGGGCAACCCAGCCCCTTTCACCGCATCACAGCCGGGAGTGATCTGATGCCCTCACCTCTGCCAGCCTGCGCCCCCTTCTTCCTGCCATGCGCCTGATCCCGCTGCTTGCTCTGTGGTTGTTTCTGACCTGCCAGTCGGCTCTCGCCGCACCGGGTCGGGTGCTCAACATCATCGTGGGTGAATGGCCCCCTTTTGTCTCCGAGCAATCAAAACAGCACGGGCCAGTGGCCCACCTCATCAGCGATCTGTTCAAGGAGGCGGGCTATGAGGTGAAGTTCCACTTCGCCCCCTGGGGCCGGGTCTATTCGCTGGCGGCCAACAGCCAGCTCTACGACGCCACCGCCGTCTGGATGCACAAACCGGAGCGGGAGCAGGATTTTCTGTTCAGCGAAGCGGTGCTGCAGGAGCAGTTTGTCTTCTTCTCCCTCAAATCACGGCAGCTGCGGGCCGAGCGCCTTGAGCAGATCATCGGCATGCGGTTGGGGGGCGATATCGCCTATAGCTACGGGCCCGAGCTGGACAAGATGGTGGCCGATGGCAAGGTAACCCAACAGAAAGTCACCGACGTGAAACAGAATTTCGGCAAGCTGCTACGCGGGCGGATTGACCTCTATCCGCAAGAGCTGCGAGTCGGTCTGGCCGAGTTGCAGAGCCAGTTCGACCCCGCCAGCGCGGCACTCTTCACCCACAGTCAGACCCCTTTTCTGCGCAACGACAGCTTCGTGATGTTCCCGCGCAAGATGCCGGATTCAGCCAAACTGCGAGATCAGTTCAATCAGCAGTTGCAGCAGACCATCGCCAGCGGACGTTATCAGCGCTACTTCGAGCGACTGGCCCGGGGTGAATATTGACCTTGGAGAGGCAAAAACAGAGAGGATAAAACAACGGTGGCGGCCCTTTGTGGCCGCCACCTCTGTGATGCTTGTCAGCTGCAGGCATTAGCCGCTGATGCCCACCTCCAGCTTGAACGGCGTCTTGGCCTTGCTGCTCTCAGCCGCCCCCATCTGGTAGACCCGAATGGTATAAGTGCCCTTGGCGGGCAGGGTCGCCTCAAAGTTGTTCCCGTCACGAGAGCCAACAAAGATCGCCTCCCCCTTGCTGCCCGGCGGCAGAATATTGAAGTAGGGCTTGCCGGTCAGGATCACCACCATGCTCTGGCCCTTGTTGGCCGTCAGCTTGTAATCGAGGGTCTGGCTACCCTGAATGGTGCCGTTGATAGTCGCCCCTGATTCCCCCTTCTTGAACTGCACCTGCTGGGTCTTGATCCCGTCAGCCGCCTGCGCCACGCCCGCAATACCACCGAAGAGTGCAGATGCACATACCGCTGCCAGCCATGCTTTTCTCATCATTTGTCATCCCTTGTGTGAATGGAACCCCTGTTACTGTTGCTCAAGGTGGCCCAAAAAACCATCGCCGTTTGCGGCATCGCTCAATCAATTTGCCATCACATTTGACCCGCCATCAAAAGGGGCGCCGCAGCGCCCCTTCTCTTTACTCTTTGTCGACGATCAGCTTGATTTGCCCGCCTTGGGCTCATCAAGGGTGTGTTTCACCTCTTCATACCAGAGGTCGTGGTGCTCCTTGGCCCAGGTCTCGTCCACCTCGCCGGTCACCATCCCCTCCAGCGCCCCTTCCAGCTGGAACAGACCCATGTAGATATGGAAGATAAAGCCGCAGATAAGGATCAAGGCGCCTACGATATGGATAAAGCTGGCCCACTCCATCTGGCGGCGCAGCTGGCCGAAGATGGGGAAGTCGAGGAACAGCCCGGTCGCCACCACAATGCCGCCAAACCAGATCAGCAACCAGAAGATCGCCTTCTCGCCGCCGTTGGAGAAGCCTGCCGAAGGGTGACTCCCCTTGTGCTTGCCGAGCATGCCACCAAACTTCATGAACCACTGCACATCCACCATGTTGACGATGTTGTGGCGGAACCACTTGATGAGTACCCCCATCAGGCAGAGGAAGAAGAGCGGCCCCACGTAGTTGTGGAACACCTTGGCGAACCAGATCCAGTTCTCCCACACCCCGAGGCTCACCACCGGCTTGATGAAGTACTTGCCGTAGATGATGGCCAGCCCCGACCCGGAGAGGGTCAGGAACATGGCCGCCGTGGTCCAGTGCAGCGCCCGATCCAGCCGACTCCAGCGCTTGAGCTTGCGCCCGGTGCGCGGTTTGGAGAGCTTGGTTTGCCCCACCACCAGGTACATCAGACCGCACATGGCCAAGGATCCGAAGATGGCGATGGCACCGAGCGGCGACACCCACTTGGTCTTCACCTCGAACCAGAGCTGGCCCGGCACCGAGATCAGTACCCCGTGCTCCGGCGAGCGGGAGGTGGTCACCCCCTCCTGCCCATCCTTCACCGCCCGCCAGTAATCGGCGCCGGCAAAGCCAACCGCCTCTTTCTCGGCATCGGCGAAACTTGCGGTACTCACCAGCAGCAGGGCAGCAAACAGGGCCATTAGCCAGGTTTTCATGCTGCCCCTCCCTTGCCCGCCTTGCTGGCATCGTGAAACAGCTCATCGCCATTACCCCAAGCCGCATCCTTGGCGCCGCGATAGGCAACCCGCTCACGGAAAATATCGGAGATCACCTGCGCATCCCCTGCCAACAGCGCCTTGGTAGAGCAGAGCTCGGCACACATGGGCAGCTTGCCCTCGGCGATGCGGTTGGCACCGTACTTCTGGCGCTCCGCCTCACTGTGATCCTCCTCCGGGCCACCGGCGCAGAAGGTGCACTTGTCCATCTTGCCCCGATCGCCAAAGGCGGCAGTTTTCGGGAATTGGGGGGCACCGAACGGGCAGGCAAACAGGCAGTAGCCGCAACCGATGCAGAGATCCTTGTTATGCAGCACTATGCCGTCGTCGGTGTGATAGAAGCAGTCGGCCGGGCAGACCGCCATGCAGGGGGCATCGGTGCAGTGCATGCAGGCGACCGAGATGGAGGTCTCCCCCGGCAGGCCGTCGTTGAGGGTCACCACCCGGCGGCGCTGGATGCCCCACTCGAGGGCATCGTCGTTCTCGTTCTTGCACGCCGTCACACAGCCGTTGCACTCGATGCAACGCTTGGTGTCACACATGAATTTCATTCTGGCCATGGGATCAGGCTCCTACTTTGCGAAAACGGCACAGGGTGACCTTGGTCTCCTGCATCTGGGTGACCGGGTCATAACCATAGGTGGTGACTATGTTGACCGACTCCCCCAGCACATAGGGGTCAGACCCTTCCGGATATTTGGATCGCAGATCCTTGCCCTCGAAGTGGCCGCCGAAGTGGAACGGCATAAAGGCGAGCCCCGGCTTGACCCGCGGGGTCACCAGCGCCTTCACCTTGACCCGGCCTCCTTCCGGCCCCTCGACCCACACATCCTGACCGTCGCGCACGCCGACATCGTTGGCATCCGCCGGGTTCATCTCGACAAACATCTCCTGCTGCAACTCGGCCAGCCAGGGGTTGGAGCGGGTCTCGTCGCCGCCCCCCTCGTACTCCACCAGACGGCCGGAGGTGAGGATGATGGGGAACTCCTTGCTGACATCCTTCTCCTGCACCGAGGCATACTGGGTCGGCAAGCGCCACAGACTCTTCGAATCAGGCCAGGTGGCGTAGTCGGCCAGCAAGTCGCGGCGCGGGGTATAGAGCGGCTCGCGGTGCTTGGGCACCTGATCCGGGAAAGTCCACACCACGCAGCGCGCCTTGGCGTTGCCGTAGGGCACGAAGCCGTGCTTGATGGCCACCCGCTGGATGCCGCCGGAGAGGTCAGTCTTCCAGTTCTTGCCCTCGGCCTCTTTCTTCTCGGCCTCGGTCAGCTCATCCCACCAGCCGAGCTGCTTCATCAAGTCGGCAGTGATCTCGGGATAGCCGTCTTCCACCTCACTCCCCTTCGGCCAGGAGTCTTCGGCGAGCAGCGAGACGCCCTGATACTCGATGCCGAAGCGGGCGCGGAAACCACCGCCCCCTTCCGACACCGGAATGCTGGTGTCGTAGAGGATGTGGCTGCCGGGGTGTTTCATCTCAGGGGTGCCCCAGCAGGGCCACGGCAGACCGTACACTTCGCCACTGACCGGGCCGCCCTCGGCCTTGAGGTTGGTCTTGTGGAAGGTGTGCCAGTTCTGCTGGTGCGCCTTGAGCCGCTCCGGGCTCTGGCCGGTGTAGCCCACGCTCCACATGCCGCGGTTGTATTCGCGGGTGATGTCTTCCAGCAGTGGCTGGTTATTCTCCACCTTGATGTGCTTGAACAGCTGGTCGGCAAAACCTAGCTTCTTGCTCAGCAGATACATGATCTCGTGGTCGACCTTGGATTCGAACAGGGGTTCTATCACCTTGTCGCGCCACTGCATGGAGCGGTTGGTGGCGGTCACGGAACCATAGGTCTCGAACTGGGTGGTGGCCGGCAGCAGGTAGACGCCGTCGGTGCGATCGTTCATGACGGCAGCGACTGTGGGGTACGGGTCGACAATCACCATCATGTCGAGCTTTTGCATCGCCTTCTTCATTTCCGGGCCGCGGGTCTGGGAGTTGACCGCATGGCCCCAGTAGAACATGGCGCGGATATTGGAGCCCTGCTCGATGAGATCAGCGTTCTCCAGCACACCATCCACCCAGCGGGAGACCGGAATGCCGTTGTTGTTCATCGGCAACTTGCCGTTGTAGGCCTTGTTGTCGAAGCGCGCCTTGATCCACTCGTAATCGACATCCCACACCCGGGCCCAGTGCTTCCAGGAGCCCTCTTCCAGCCCGTAGTAGCCGGGCAGAGAGTCGGAGGTGACGCCAAAGTCGGTGGCCCCCTGCACGTTGTCGTGACCGCGGAAGATGTTGGTGCCCGCTCCGCTCTTGCCCACGTTGCCGAGGGCCAGTTCGAGGATGCAGTAGGCACGGGTGTTGTTGTTGCCGGTGGTGTGCTGGGTACCGCCCATGCACCAGACCACGCAGCCGGGGCGGTTGTCGGCCAGCAGTTTGGCAGCGCCATAGACCTGCTGCTCGTTGAGGCCGGTCACCCGCTCTACTTCGGCCGGAGTCCAGCGCGCCACCTCTTTTTGCACCTCGTCCATGCCATAGACGCGGGTGCGGATGAACTCCTTGTCTTCCCAGCCGTTCTTGAAGATGTGCCAGAGCATGCCCCAGATAAAGGCGACGTCGGTGCCCGGACGCAGGGAGAGGTACATGTCCGCCTTGGCGGCGGTACGGGTGCGGCGCGGGTCGACCACCAGGATCTTGCAGCCGTTGCGCTCTTTCGCCAGCAGGATGTGCTGCATGGCGACCGGGTGGGCCTCCGCCGGGTTGGAGCCGATAAACATGATCGACTTGCTGTTGTGCATGTCGTTCAGGCTGTTGGTCATGGCACCGTAGCCCCAGGTGTTGGCGACGCCAGCGACCGTGGTGGAGTGGCAGATGCGCGCCTGATGATCCACGTTGTTGGTGCCCCACAAGGACGCCATCTTGCGAAACAGGTAGGCCTGCTCGTTGGAGTGCTTGGCGGAGCCGAGCCAGTAGACGCTGTCGGGGCCGGACTCCTTGCGCAGGCGCAGCACTTCGTTGCCCACCTCTTCGATGGCCTGATCCCAGCTGATGCGCTGCCACTTGCCGCCCACCAGCTTCATCGGGTACTTGAGGCGACGCTCACCGTGGCCGTGCTCGCGCAGGGCCGCCCCCTTGGCGCAGTGACCGCCAAGGTTGAAGGGGTGATCAAAGGCCGGCTCCTGACCGGTCCAGACGCCGTTTTGCACCTCGGCATAGACGCCGCAGCCCACCGAGCAGTGGGAACAGATGGTGCGCTTCACCTCGACCGGCACCTCGGCCGCCACGGTTTTGGCCTCGGCCCGCTGCATCATGGCTGGCGCCAGCCAACCGGCGGCCACGGCGCCACCGGCCACCAGACCTGAGTTGACCATAAAGGCGCGGCGGGTCAGCCCCTGACCGCGAATGGCCTGATTGCCCTGCTCGCCCACTTGGGGCTGCTCGGCACGTTTTGTCAGTTTCATGAGTTCTCCTTCACTGATCCGGCTCAGTCGGTGCCGCGCAGGGTGCGATAAAAGTCGTGAACATGGGGGGTCTCCCGATAGCCCTTGTCAGGCTCGGTGTCGTGGGTCAGCACCTCTTTGCCCACCACCCGACCAGTGGCACCGGCCAATACGCCTATGGTGGCGACCACGCCAACTCCCTTGATCAGATTGCGGCGGGACGGGTCTTTCAGCTGTTCATCGCTCATTCTTGTGACCTCTGTTGTTGTTCTTGCCGGCGCCTGCGCGCCAGCTTCGCGTCCAATGGGATATCTCGTCTGTTCGTTTTGTTGTGGGCGGCTCTTGTTATGCACAGCTCTTGTGATGCACAGATAAGGGCGTTCAGCCCGGCACCACGCAGGCGCCAAACGGCAGGCGCAATTCGTTTTCCAGCTTGAAGAAATCTTCGGCAAGGGCCCCGACCGCCCGGTAGAAGCTGCCCCCTTTCGCCTGTTGCTGATCGCGGCAGCAGGCGAGTACCCAGGGGGCAAGGTGGCGCTCATAGAAGCGGTTGCGATCCGGGTGTTGCTCACCAATCAGTACCGCCATCACCTCGCAGAGGGCAGCGAGATGATCTTCCGGCTCGCACACTCCGCTCTGGCGCTCGAAGCCAAGGGACTGCAGGTCTGCACGCAGTACCGCCAGCGGCAGCTCCATCAAAGAGCCGGTGAGATACCAGGAGGCAAACGGCACAATCTCCCCGCGCCCCAGCCCGATAAAGAGATCCTGATACTCCTCGGCAAGCTCGTTTTCGTGGTGGCTGCTGGCTGCCAGCTGCACCAGCCCCAACCCTCTGGCAAAGGGGCCCGGCATAGCCTGCAACCCTTGCAGCCAGGCGAGCTGTTCACCACGGGGGGCGGCGCGCCAGAGGCTTGCCAGCAGGGCGTAGAGATCGGCGCTGCTCTGTTCCAGTTCGGTCATGGTCAGTTCGCCAGCCTTTTCGTTATGTTGTTCACTCATCACTGGCCCTCACACCTTGAGCTGGGAGACGGGATCCGCCGCCAGCGCCGCAAACACATCCTTGACCCGGCACTCCTCGCACATCAGCAACCGCTGGGCGGCCTCGTTCTGGAAGTGGGAGTGACCGGCCAGTTTTTGCTGGATGCGGCGGATCATCGAGGCGGGCGCGAACGGCTTGGAGCAGCGAATGCAGCAGGCCGCCTCTTCAGCTTTCAGGCTCTGGACGGCGCGGCGCGCCTCGGGCACGGGTTGCAGGCGGGGCATCAGTACGATGGCCTGCTCGGGGCACGCCTTTTCGCACATGCCGCACTGGATGCAGTCCTGCTCGATAAAGTTGAGACCGGGCGTGTGCCCAACTGCATGCAGGGCGCGGCTCGGGCAGACAGCCACGCAGCCCATGCAGAGGGTGCAGTCAGCCTCTTTCAGTTCCACGCTACCGTATGGGGCGCCGTGAGGCACCGCCAGCGGCTCGCGGCGCCCTTCGTTGGCCTGCCAGAGGGCATCGAAGGCGGCAAACAGGTTCTCCCGCTTATCCCCCTTCAGCGGCTTCTCCAGCAGGGCAACGGCTGGCTCACAGGAGGTCTGCTTATCTTGTTCAGCATCAGGGTTAAACAGGACGATGCGATCGGTAGAGAGACCGGCGCCCGCCAGCAGCACGGCAGCGCTGGCCAGCTCCCGCTCAACCAGCGCACGGACGCTCTCGGGGGCATCGTCACCGAGCGCAATGCGCACCGCACTGGCGCCATAGGCGAGGGCGGCGAACCAGCTCTCGATGCCTAAACTCGCGCTCTCCTCCACCCAGACCGGCAGCCAGTTGGCAGGCAGGCGGGTGAGTTCGGCTTCCACCCATTCGCGCTCGTTTTCACCGGCGATCAGCAGTCGAGGCGCTTCGCCGCCCGCCTCCCGATAATGCTTGAGCAATCGGAACAGGTAGTCGCCGCTGGTGTTGGCATCGGGCTGGTGATAGGCAATCGACCCGGTCGGACAGGCAGAGGCACAGCTGCCAAAGCCCTGACAGAGATGGGGATCGATCTGGATGCGACCATTGATGGGCTTGAGGGCATCGGTCGGGCAGACATCAAGGCAGCGGCTGCAACCGGGCACGCCGCGGGCAGTAAAGGCGCAGGCCTCGGGGTCGAGGCGAAAATAGCGCGGCTTGTCGAAGATACCGGTCAGCGCACCGAGCTCGGCAAGCCGTTCGGCCAGCCCTTGGTCATCAGCCAGATGCAGATAGCCGACCGGCGGGCGCTCCAGCGCAAAGAGCGGGGCACGGCCCAGATCGGCCACCAGATCGAAGCGCGGTTCGCGTGGCGGCTCACTAACAGCAGCCGCTTGGTGTGGAAAGCCTTGTTGTGGGAAGCAAAGCGCCGCCAGGTTAACCCGCTCACCCAGCCCATTGAGGCCGGTGAGCTGGAACTGGCCGAGATACCCTGTCAGGCTCGGTTCGCGCAGGGCCAGGGCCGCGAGGGATGCGGTGGCATCGAAAATGGTTTCGAGATCGGCCGCCTCGGCATCGTGGACCGCTTCGGTCACCAGCAGGGTGGGCTTCACCCCGACGGGCAGCAGGCTGGCAGCGCGGCGAATGCGATCTTCCGGGCCGACCAACAGCAGGCGCCCCTGACTCTGGTAAGAGACAGTGGCCGGGATCAGGTTGTCGGTCTTGACCGTATGCTGCAGGGCATAGGCGCGAGCGCGCGCGTTATGCTCGGCCGCTTCGTCGGTCAGCTTTGTGACAGATGTGGTTATGGGGTGTTCGGTGATCACATACGCTCCTGTGCGCGCCACCTCATGGGATGGGCGCTTGTTGGTAAGCCGAGAGAGCAAGAGGCGAGCCAACTCCCTCGGAAAAAAAGTGACTGACAGGGAGTCAGGATCCTGAGGGTTCCATTTCCCCATCTTTGGTTGGGACATTTTGTCCACCAGAGGAAACCAAAATGTCCCGATCGTCGGTGTGGGTTTGAGAATGGTTATCAGCCAGCTCGGGCGGCTCGGCGGCAGGTTCGCTGGCAAGCGCCACCAGTTCAGCGGATCCGGTTGGCGGATTGGTCGATTCGCTCTCCGGCGCAATCACCTGTTCTACCAGCCAGTTGCGCAGCCCGGCGGTCAGGGCCGCAGGCAGCAATTCGGGCTGGCTGAAATCCTGGGTGTAGTCGTCGAGCCCATCAGGCTTGTGAGTGCGAAACATGGCCCGCAGCGCCTCCCTGTCGGGGAGTTTGGCCTTGCCCGGCTGAGCCGTTTTCAGCGGCGGTTCGCCACTCTCGGCCCCTTCAACTGCAAGGGGTTCACCGCTCCCCTTGTCAGTGCTGACTACGGGGCTATCCAGCGCAGTATCTGGAGTTTCACCTTCGCCACTGCCTTCGATGGGGGCGGCAACCGCCTCGGGGCTAACCTCTTCCCTCGGCTGCAATATCTGATGCTTGCGCGCCTCACTCTTGCGCGACGACCAGCGCTTAAGGAACTCACTCATGGGCGCTGTTTCCGGCCTTGTTGACGGCACAGGTTCCGGCGTCACTGCCACGCTCGCGGCCATCGGGGCCAGTGGCTTTAACGGCGCCACAGCTGGCTTGATCTACCGTATCGACACCGAGCTGATCCTGCGCCCGTCCCTTGCCCTTCTTGCCCTTGCGGCGGGCCTCCAGCAGCTCGCCGTGACGGCCGATAAAGGCCTCCACCCAGGCTTGCAGCGCCTCGGGCAGCGGGCAGGAGAGCACCTGCCGCTCGCCATCCATATAGGCGGCGGCCACGGTCTGGCTCAGGGTCAGGCCATCGGTCACAAAACCATTGTCCACGCGGCTTCCGGTCACAAACAGGCGGGGCGAGCCGGAGCTCAAATTAAAGCGATAATCCCCCCGCTCATCGCGAAACAGGGTAAGGGGCAAGGCACCGGCAGCCTCAGGTTCAGCGGGGTGGATCGCAGCTATCTCGAAACGGCGGCTCTGCCAGCGGCCAACCTGGCTGTCGATGGCCTTTAACTCCAGTTGCAGCCAGCGCTGCGGGGGCAAGGTATTGGTTGTCTCTTGCACTGTCACGGCTCCCATCAGAAGGTCCCTGCCGGACCGCCCTCCCCCCGTAATTCACCCAGTTTAGGGCGGTTCACAGCAGGAGATTCAGGGCGGCCACGGCCATCAATGGGATAAGACTTAGCAAGAGTGGGGCCAAGGCAGGATGAGGTTTCGGCTGCTCGATTAGCGAATCTCATTCGGATGATCGCGCATTCAGAACATGGCGCAATGACAGAGGATTTAGCGTCTAACTTTTAGCTTTATAAACAATTAACTAACGCAAAATCATATTGATAGACTCTTACAGGACCGCTACGCTACAGCGTCACACTTCAACAAAGACGATCGAAATGGAATTCTCTTCGCTTGTTGTATCTACTCTGGCGACCACCAGCTTGTTATTGGTGCCAATGTTCTTATCAGTAGGGATCATCTTGTTGATAAGAAAAAAACTGCGTTCACACAACGTCAGTCCCTTAACCGCAGATCTTCTAAGGCCAGCAGGCCATACGCTTCAGCAACAGATACAGGATCTGGAGATAGATCTCTTTTCCCAAATCATCTTCACTCCACTGGTCATGATGATGATAGGGTTCTACGTCTTGCTGCAGCATTACACGCAGAATACGGCCATTACCTCTCCTGTGTTGCTTTTCATTGGGATAATGATGCTTGGGATCTTCAGTTACGGCACAGCCAAAACATACAAGACAGCAAAACGGCTACAGCATCTCAAACTGGGGTATTCATGCGAGCTTGCCGTTGCTCAAGAGCTGGATCACATTGTACGTCCCCCTCAACACCCCTATCGGGTCTACCACGATATTCCCTTTGATAACTTCAACATAGATCACCTGATCATCTGCCCCAATGGGGTATTCGTCATAGAAACCAAAGGCAGATCCAAGCCCATCAACGATGGTGCAAAGCAGTTCAAAGTGCGGGTTGAAAATGATGCTCTCCATTTTCCCAATCATACGGAAACAGAACCATTGGAGCAGGTTCGCCGTAACGTCACCTCAGTTCGCAACTGGCTCAACAGCGCCACAGGTAACGATATTCCCGTTGGGGGGATATTGGTGCTACCTGGCTGGTTTGTGGATTTGCGGCAAAAAGC
The DNA here is from genome assembly GCF_001728955.1 of Aeromonas sp. DNP9. Taxonomy (NCBI): domain Bacteria; kingdom Pseudomonadati; phylum Pseudomonadota; class Gammaproteobacteria; order Aeromonadales; family Aeromonadaceae; genus Aeromonas; species Aeromonas sp. DNP9. The sequence goes on from NZ_LYSQ01000002.1 coordinate 44,913, forward strand.
AATATCACCCTATGTGGTAAACCCTTCGGCATTGCCAAAGTTACTGCATCAGTTTCGCGTTGGAACCCTGGAACTCTCGCAAATTCAGGCCATTGCCTATCAAGTCGAGCAAAAAGTTCGGGATGTAGCCAAATAAGGCTGAACAAGGAACTCACTGGCTCCACAGAGAGAATCTCGCCCAAAGTAATCTGGAACAAAACTTGCTGTATCCCTCCCCTTAGATCCCGGCAACCGGTCGCGAGGGGCCCATGACACCGACCTTTATCAAAAGCAATGCTGCCGCCCAGCTCACCATGGCCGTCGAGGTGATGGATGAACAGGGCACGATGAACACCCGCCAAATCGCCTGTGAGCGGCCACTGACGGTCTACCTCAACTGGAAGGAGATAGTCACCCTGATGACGCTGGGGGCCCGCCCCGAAGCGCTGGTGCTGGGTTACCTGAAAAATCAGGGCTTTATCGAGGATATCTCGGCCATCGAGTCGGTCATCGTCGACTGGGAGAGCGAGGCCGCCGCCGTGGTGAGCAGTCAGCAGGCCGCCGATCTCGACAAGTCGCTGGAGAAGAAGACGGTCACCTCCGGCTGCGGTCAAGGCACCATGTATGGCAGCGTGATGAAGAAGCTCGAAGGGGTGGTTTTGGCGGCGCCCGAGCTTAAACAGAGCACCCTCTACGCCCTGCTCAAGGCGCTGTCGGCCCATAACGAAACCTACAAGATGGCGGGTGCCGTGCATGGCTGCGCCATCTGTCGCGGCAGCGAAATCCTCTCTTTTGTCGAGGACGTGGGTCGCCACAATGCGGTGGACACCCTGGCGGGCGAGCTCTGGATGCGCGGCGAGGCTGGCCACGACAAGATCTTCTACACCACCGGGCGGCTCACCTCGGAGATGGTGATCAAGGTGGCGCAGATGGGCATTCCGGTGCTGCTGTCACGCTCCGGCGTCACCCAGATGGGGCTAGATCTGGCCCGCCAGCTCGGCATCACCATGATTGCCCGCGCCAAGGGGCGCCATTTCGAGGTATTTAGCGGCCACGACCATATCGTGCTGGACGAGAAGCCGCCGGTGCTGGCGCCCGGTTCAGCCGGTCGCGGGATGCGGGATTAAGTCATGAACGAGTTTATGAACGTGAAGCAGGTGGCGGAATACCTCGATCTCAACGAGAAGAAGGTCTACCAGCTCGCCAACGAGGCGCGCATCCCCGCCACCAAGGCGACCGGCAAGTGGCTGTTTCCCCGCTCCCTGCTCGACCGCTGGCTGCTCGGCAGTTGCCACGAGGGGGTGATGAACGACCGGCTGCTGCTGGCAGGCTCGGACGATGTGCTGCTGCACTACGCCAGCAGCCGCTTGGCCCAGCAGCTCGGCACCCAGGCACTGGTGGGCTACACCCCGTGCGGCACCCGTCAGGGGCTGGCGATGCTGGCGCGCGGCCATGTGGATCTCTGCGCCATCCACTGGGGGCAGGCCGAGGAGGCGCACCTGCGCCACCCGGCGCTGGTGCAGCAGTATCAGGGCCACCGGCAATGGGTGATCGTTCATGGATTTCGCCGGGTGCAGGGGCTGGTGCTGCGGCAAGGGCTGCAACCCAAAGAGGCGAAAGAGGCGCTCGACTGGCGCTGGGCCATGCGTCAGGAGGGGGCTGGCAGCCAGCGGGCCCTGCAGGAGTGGCTGCAAACGCAAGGGGAGTCGCTGACCCGGCTGGAGCGCACCCTCGAGGTCAATAGCGAGCGGGAGCTGGCTGCCGCCATCAGCCGCGGCGATGCGGACGTCGGGCCCGGCGCCCAGAGCACCGCCACCGAGTTTGGCCTCGGCTTTATGCCCTTGTCGCAGGAGTGCTTCGATCTGGTGATGCCGCAGGGGGTCTTCTTTCGCACCCTGCTGCAACAGCTGATCGGCTGGCTGCAATCCCCCGAGGGGCGCGAGCTGGCGGCTCGCCTCGGCGGTTACGACCTGACCCAGAGCGGCAAGCTGGTATGGAGCCCGCAGTAAAGAACCACTCACCCACCGACAAAACAGCCCGCCAACCATGTTGACGGGCTGTTTTTATCACGGGCCTTTTTATAACAGCATCAATCGCTTGTCTCACGCCCCTCGGCATTGAGGGCGATGCGCCACCCTTCCAGTTTCGCAGGCTCGCTGCCGCTGGGCAGCAGGGCATGGCTGCGCAGCCGCACGGTAAAGCAGCTCCCCTGCCCCGGGGTGGAGTCCACCAAGAGCTCCCCACCCCAGCGGCTGATGATGCGGTGGCTCAGGGCCAGCCCCAGACCGGTGCCGGTGGCGCGAGTGGTGAAGAAGGGGTCGAAGATCTTGTCGATAATGGCCGCCTCGATGCCGCTCCCGTTGTCGATCACCCGCACCTCGGCCCCGCGCAGCTGACCCAGTTCATCGACCCAGTCGCGGCTCTCGACCCGGATCTCCCCCTGCTCCCCCAGCGCGTGGCTGGCGTTGACCAAGAGGTTGATAAGCACCTGCAACAGCTGCTGGCGATCCGCCTCGATGGGCTGCTGGGCCCTGAGATCGGCCACCAGCTCCACCTGCTGCTGACGCAGGGCGGAGCGCACCAGGGTCAGGCTCTCCTCGATGATGGGGTTGAGGTGCTGCCACACCGGCGCCGTCTCGTAGTCGCCGGGGCGCGAATATTGCAGCAGGCTGCGGGTGATGGCGCGAATCCGCTCGATCTGGGCCAGCACCAGCGCCAGCTCCTCGCTGACCGGCTCGGCCGCCTCCCCCAGCTCCAGCTTCATCAGCTCCACATTGCCGAGGATCACCGCCAGCGGGTTATTGATCTCATGGGCCACCCCGGCGGAAAGCTCGCCAAGGGCCGCCAGCTTCTCGCTGATAAGCAGCTGCTGGCGCGCCTCGGTCAGCATATGGATATGATCTTCCAGCTCGGCGGTCTTGAGCTCAAGGCTTTGGGTACGCTCGGCCACCTTCTGCTCCAGCTCGTCGGCGCTGCGGGCCATCTGCTGCTGGTGCGCCTCTTGCCTGTCCAGCATGGCGTCGAACTGGCGACCGAGCTGGGCCAGCTCGTGATCGGGATCGAGTGCCAGCGGGCCGATGCGGGCCGACTCCCCGGCCTGCACCTGCCGCACCACCTTGTGCATCCGCTCGATGGGGGTGAAGAGATCCCGCGCGCCGCGATAGACCAGCAGGCCGGAGAGCAGCAACAGCAGCACCACGCCGGAGCCCAGCTCCACCAGATTGGTGAGGTAGGTGCGGATGATGGGCCACTCGAGAAAGCCGACATAGAGCATGCCGAGCCGTTCGCCCCTGGCCCCCAGCAGCGGCTCGTAGCCGGAGACATACCAGGCGTCGTGGACGAAAGCGCGGTCTATCCAGATATCCCCCTGCCCCAGCACCTGTTCGCGCACCGGGGGCGAGACCCGGGTGCCCACCGCCCGGCCAACCTGACGGCTGCTGCTGACCGGCACATTGGTGCTCACCCGCAGATCATCGAGAAACAGGGTGACCGTACCTATGCTCCCCTCTGGCAGGGTGTTTTTGGCAAACACCTGACCCTTGATCTCATCCACCAGCCGGGTGCTGCCGTTAATCAGCTCCCCCCCCTCCAGCACTGCCCAAAGGGATCCGTCGCGCCCCATCACAGGCGTCAATGACAGACTGATCAGCCCCCGGCTCTCCACCGCTTTGGTGCCATCCCGCTGCCACAGCACGGCTCGCTTGGCCAGTTGCGGGGAGAGGGCGAGCATCTCCTGCTGCGACCAGACCACGAAGTGACTGACGCTGCGTCCGGCACTCAGGGTCGTCAGCTCCTGCGCCGTCAGAGCCTGAAGCTCGGCGCCGCTACGCAGGCGCAGAAAATCGAGACCATAGTTGGCAGCCAGCGGCATCACCCACTCGTCCAGCCGGGTTGGTGACTCACGCAGCCGCAGCTGAAAAGCCCAGGCATCCCGAAGATGTTCGAGGTGCTCGGCCTGACGCTGCTGCTGCACGATCACCGCGTGGTGGGCGCCAGCCAGATCGCTTCTGACCGTGGTGAGCAGGTTCTGCCAGCTGTAGGTGAGCGTCCAGTAGAGGGTGAGCGCCACCATGCCCGCCAGACTCAGCATGATGGGCATGGAGGTGAGCAGCAGCAGGCGCCAGCGCACCTTGGTGCGCACACAGCGCGGCAACAGAATTCGAATACAGCGTGACAACAGGCTCTTTTTCATCGCCACTCCCTTGGCATCGGCAGACCTCATTCGATGGCCCACTCCTTGAACTTGCGATCCAGCGTCTTGCGCGCCACCCCGAGCACCCGGGAGGCGGCCGACTTGTTGCCATCGTGATTCGCCACCACTTGCAGGATGTGCGCCTTCTCCACCTCGGCCAGCGGCCACTCCAGCGGATAACCGTCGCCGCCATCGCTTTGCGGCGCCGGCTGGCTGCTCTGCCAGTAGTCGGCGGGGGGCTTGCCGAGCAGCAGGCAGCGCTCGATAAGGTTGCGCAGCTCGCGCACGTTGCCGGGCCAGGGATAAGCCTGCATCGCCACCACATCCTCGTGGGTCCAGCTCAAGGAGCCCATCCCCATCTCGGCGGTGAGCTGGCGGGTAAAGTGGTGCACCAGCGCGGGGATGTCGTCGATGCGCTCGCGCAGCGGGGCGACCGGCAGCGCCACCACGTTGAGACGATAGAAGAGATCCTCGCGAAAGCGACCCGCCTCCACCTCGGCTTTGAGGTTGCGGTTGGTGGCGGCGACGATGCGCACATCCACCGCCAGCTCCCGCTCGGCGCCAACCGGGCGAATAGCCTTCTGCTCCAGCACCCGCAGCAACGAGGCCTGCATGGCCAGCGGCATCTCGCCGATCTCGTCGAGAAACAGCGTCCCCTGATGGGCGACCCGAAACAGGCCGTCACGCCCCTTGCGGGCGCCGGTAAAGGCCCCCTGCACATGGCCAAACAGCTCGCTTTCCAAAAGCTCGGGGGCTATGGAGGCGCAGTTGAGGGGCACAAAGGCCCCCATCCGGCCAGAGAGTTGATGCAGGGCGCGAGCCACCAGCTCCTTGCCGGTGCCGGACTCCCCCTCCACCAGCACGGCGGCGTTGGAGGGGGCGACGCGGGCGATCAGGGTCTTGAGCTCGCTGGTTTTGGCGCTGTCGCCAATCAGGGTGGGCGGGAAGAGCTTGCTCACCTCCCGGCGCAGCAGCAGGTTCTCCCGCTCCATCTGGCGGCGCTCGATGACCCTGTCCACCGCCTGCACCATCTGATCGAGATTGAAGGGTTTGAGAATAAAGTCGCTGGCCCCCAGACGCAGCGCCTTGAGGGCGGTCTCCATGTCGCCAAAACCGGTCATGAAGATGATGTCGCTGCGGCGGGTGCCGGGTTCGATGGCCTCGTGCCACTCGATGCCGGAGCGCCCCGGCAGCCGGATATCGGCGATGATGAGATCAAAATGGAGGCGGCAGCGCAGGGCTTCCGCCTCCTCCACGCTGGCGGCGGTCTCTATCTGGGCGAAGCGCCTGGCCAGCGCCTTGGCCAGAAAACTGCGCATGCCGGGCTCATCGTCAACGATGAGCAGGGAGAGGGCAGACCAGCGGCTGGGAGGGAGTGTCATGGAAAAAAGTACCTCGGATGCACGTACGGTCGGTGAATGTCCCGATAACCGGAACCTTAGTGGGACATTTTGTCCTTACCGTATCAAAAGCACCAACACCAATTATTAAAAGCGATAACAAGCTCACCTAATTGATTCTAATAAGCTTCTGTTTTTAAACGGCAAACCGTGAATGCAGCGGCAAAGGAACAGTTTGGCACCCTGCTTGCTTACTCTTGCCCTCTCCTCATCCACCCTGAAAAAAGTTGCATCACGATGACGATAAAAACCAACCTCAAACGTTTTGCCCTCTCCCTCGCCGCCAGCCTGCTGATCGCCGGCGCGGCCCATGCTAACACTACCAAGGCGCCAATCCGCCTCGCCACCACCACCAGCACCGAGCAGTCCGGTCTGCTGGGCTGGCTACTGCCCCAATTCACCAAGGAGACCGGTTATCCGGTGCAGGTGATGGCGGCCGGTACCGGCCAGAGCCTGAAGATGGGCGAGAATGGCGATGCGGATCTGGTGATGACCCACGCCCCCTCTGCCGAGAAGAAGTTCGTCGATGCGGGCTTTGGCATCGAGCCGGTGCACCTGATGTACAACGACTTCGTCATCGTCGGCCCGGCCAAAGACCCAGCGGGTCTGGCCAAGCTGCATGACGCGGCCAAGGGGCTGCAAGCCATCAAGGATAAAGGCCAGACCTTTATCTCCCGCGGTGACGAGTCCGGTACCCACATCAAAGAGAAGAGCCTGTGGCAGGCGGCTGACGTCAAACCCGAATTTGCCGGTTACAAATCCATCGGCCAGGGGATGGGCCCGACCCTGACCATGGCCTCGGAGCTGGGTGCCTACACCCTGACCGACCGCGGCACCTGGCTCGCCTACCAGAGCAAGCTGGATCTCGCCGTACTGCTGGAGGGCGACAAGCGCCTGTTCAACCCCTATCAGGTGATCCTGGTCAACCCCAAGCGCTACCCGGATCTCAACACCGAAGGGGCACGCACCCTGAAGAACTGGCTGGTCTCCGAGCATGGCCAGAAGCTGATCGGCGACTTCAAGGTGGCGGGTCAGGCGCTGTTTGTGGCGGATGCCAACGGGAAATAATGGCAACGCTGACCGCTGAGCTGACCTTGATGGCCCTCCCCCGGTTCGCTGAGGGAGGCGCCTGATGCCGACCCTGCTCGACACGACCGTATTGACGGCCCTCGCCCTGCACGATGAGAGAGAGGCGTCATGCCGACCTTGATCGATACCACGCTGGCGGCCCTCGCCCTGCTGTTCAGTGGTGACACTGAACTGTGGCAGGTGGTGGGGGTCTCCTTCTCCGTCTCCTGCATCGCCCTGCTGCTGGTGCTGCTGCCCGCCTTGCTGCTGGGCTTTGCCCTGGCCTATCTGCCGCTGCCCGGCCGCTGGCTCTGGCTCTCCTGCATCAATACCCTGCAATCGGTGCCGACCGTGGTGATTGGCCTCTTGCTCTATATGCTGCTGTCGCGGGCCGGCCCCTTTGGCGACTGGAAGCTGCTCTTTACCCAGCAGGCGATGGTGGTGGGGCAGATGCTGATCGCCTTTCCGGTGATCGCCACCATGGCCCACGCGGCGTTTGTCCAGAGCGACCGGCGCGCCTGGGAGACCGCCCTGACCCTGGGGGTCTCCTGGCCCAAGGCGCTGATCGGCCTGATGCACGAGTGCCGCTTTGGCCTGCTGGCCGCCATCATCGGCGCCTTCAGCCGCATCGTCACCGAGGTGGGCTGCTCCATGATGGTGGGGGGCAATATCCTGCACTTCACCCGCAATATCCCCACCGCCATCGCGCTGGAGACTCAGAAAGGGGCCTTCACCCAGGGGGTGGCGCTCGGCATAGTGCTGCTCACCCTCGCCCTCTTGCTCAACCTGCTGCTGACCGCCTGTCGCGGCCACAGCTATCTGAAGAACTGACCATGCCCCCACTGTGTACCAACAGGAGTACCCCATGGCCCTGACCGCCCACCAGCTGACGATGCGCTTTGGCGAGCGCCAGCTGTTCGAGATTGACCGGCTCGCCATCGCCCCGGGGGATGCAATCTGGCTGCATGGAGCCAACGGGGTGGGCAAGACCACTCTACTCAAGATCCTGGCGGGGCTGCTGGCCCCGACCCGCGGCCACACCAATCTGCCGGGGCGCTGGCAACAGCGGCTCAACCGGCTGCTCAAGCGGGATCTGGGGCCGGGCCGGGTCACCTATCTGCACCAGACCCCCTATCTGTTCGATCGCACGGTGCACGACAACGTCGCCTGGGCGCTCGATAAACAGCTCGGCAGTGAGATCCGGGTGTTCGAGGCGCTGCGCCGGGTCGAGCTGGAGGGGCTGGCGCGGGAGCACATCAGCATTCTCTCGGGTGGCGAACGGCAACGGCTGGCAATGGCCCGCGCCTGGGCGCTGCAACCTGCCTTTCTGCTGATGGATGAGCCCACCGCCAATCTGGACACACATTCGGTTGCCCTGATGGCCGCATTGGCGCAAGATCTGCGGGAACATGGCAGCGGCCTGGTCGTCATCAGCCACCAGAGCAACGCCCTGACCGACCTGTGCGAGCGGCAATGGACCCTCGCCCGTGGCCAGCTGCAAGAGACGACCCCTTTAAAAATCATCGAGCGACATGACTTCAAAAAGCGACAGCCACTCTGATCCCGTTGCCGTATCAGCAGTGATCCTGGCAGGAGGCCGCGCCACCCGGATGGGAGGCGAAGACAAGGGATGGGTAGCACTGGCGGGACACCCTCTTATCGACCACGTTTTGGCACGCCTGCGCCCCCAGGTGGATGAGGTGCTGATCAACGCCAACCGCAGTCAGGCCCGCTATCAGGCGCTGGCCCCGGTCATCTGCGATGACAACAACGACTATCTCGGCCCGCTGGCGGGCATGCAGGCAGGTCTTGCTGCCGCCCGTCACGACTGGGTGCTGTTTGTCCCCTGCGATGGCCCCGCCCTGCCGCTGGATCTGATGAGCCGCTTTCGCGCCGCCCTGACCCCGGATACCGAGCTGGTAGTGGCCCACGATGGCGACTGGCTGCAACCCGTGGTCGCCCTGCTGCACAAATCCCTGCTCCCCTCCCTCACCGCTGCGCTGGCGGAGGGTGAGCGCAAAATCGATATCTGGTTTGCCCGCCACAACATGGCGGTGGTGAGCTTTGCCGATCAGCCGGATGCCTTTATCAATCTCAACAGCCCTGCCGAGCTGGCCGCCTACGAGGCCCGTCTGCTTGCCCCGGCTATCGACCCCCAACAAGGAGTCACCTCATGACCCCGGCCCCCACCCTTCCCCTTCTCGGCTTTGCCGCCTGGAGCGGCACCGGCAAGACCACCTTGCTGGAGCAGTTGATCCCCCTGCTGGTGGATCGCGGCCTGCGCATCGGGGTGCTCAAGCACGCCCACCACGACTTTGATATCGACCAACCGGGCAAGGACAGCTATCGCCTGCGCAAGGCGGGTGCCCAGCAGATGATGGTCGCCTCCCGTCGTCGTCATGCTCGCATTACTGAAACAACGCACGGCGAGACCGAGCTGGCCGAAGCGGACTTTCGCCAGCTGCTGGCCAGCTTCGATCAGACAGAGCTCGATCTGCTCTTGGTCGAGGGGTTCAAGCACGAACACTTCCCGAAAATCGAGCTGCACCGCGCCGAAATTGGCAAGCCGCTGCTCTTCCCCGAAGACAGCGACATCATCGCGCTGGCCAGCGATCAGCCCCAACAGAGTGGCGAACAACAGCAGACAAGCCTGCCCCGACTCGATATCAACGATCTGGCGGCTATCGCCGACTTCGTCTGTAGCTGGCTTGACGGCTGCCTGAGCAAGGAGCCTGAAGCAGGCAAGGGCTTTCTCTCGGTCGAAGCGGCCCGCAACGCCATTCTGGCAGCCCTCACCCCGAGCTCAGCCAGCTGCGACAAGCCGTTGGCCCAGTGCCACGGCGCCGTGCTGGCCGCCGATCTGATCAGCCCCATCAATGTGCCCCCCCACGCCAACTCGGCGATGGACGGTATTGGCCTTCGTAGCGACGATCTCGCCGCCGGTCGCTGGCAACTGGTGGGGGAAGTGCTGGCGGGCCAGCAGCGCCACGAGCCTGTGCTGGCCGGTCAGGCGGTGCAGATCATGACCGGCGCTCCGCTACCCCCCGGGGTAGATACTGTGGTGATGCGGGAAGAGACGCTGATTGAAGGTGAGTGGGTTACGGTCACCGCCCCGATCCGGGCGGGGCAGAATGTGCGCCTCGCCGGCGAAGATCTCGCCAAAGGTGCGGTCGCCATCCCGGCCGGTACCTGGCTGGGCGCCCCCCAGCTGGGGCTGGCGGCGTCCCTCGGTCAAGCCAGTCTCACGGTGCGCACCCCGCTGAAAGTGGCGCTGTTCAGTACCGGTGACGAGGTGCAGGCACCGGGCGAGCCGCTCGCTCCCGGCCATATCTTCGACAGCAACCGCTTCACCCTGATGGCCCTTATCCGTGCCGCCGGTTGCGAGGTGATGGACCTTGGCATCATTCCCGATGACAAAACCATTCTGCGCCAGCAGCTGGAGCAGGCCGCCGTCAGCGCCGATCTGGTGCTGAGCTCGGGTGGGGTCTCGGTAGGCAACGCCGACTTTATCAAGCTGGTGCTGGCAGAGCTCGGCCAGATCGATTTCTGGCGCATCCAGATGCGGCCGGGCCGCCCGCTCGCCTTTGGCAAGCTGGGGCAGACCCCCTTCTTCGGCCTGCCGGGCAATCCGGTTGCGGCGATGATCTGCGTACTGCAGTTTGTCGAGCCCGCTATCGCCCGCTTGCAAGGCAAGCGGTGGCAGCCGCTGCGCCTCTCGGCACTGGCGGACGAGAAGATGAAGAGCCGCCCGGGGCGCACCGAGTTTCTGCGCGGCATCTTTCATCAGGACCGTAACGGCCAGTTGCGGGTGCGCACCACAGGGCCACAGGGCTCCGGCATTCTGAGCTCCATGGCCGATGCCAACTGCCTGATTGAAATCGTACCGGATCAACCCGGGATCGCCGTTGGCGAACGTGTCTGGATCCACCCCCTGCAGGGACGACTGGCCTAAATCCCGACGGGGCGTCGGCCGGATGCACGGCGCCCCGTCCCCCACCTGACAGGAGGCAGACCGTGCGTCTTGATGCCCCCCTCTCCCGACTCGATCTGCTGGTCTATGGCCGCTACCGGATCGTCCATGGCCTGCGCATTGCGCTCGCCTTTATGCTCACCTTTCTGCTGACCCGCGAGCTGAAACTGCCGGAGAGCACCTGGCCGCTGATAACCTTGGTGGTGGTGATGGGCCCCATCTCGTTTTGGGGCAATGTGCTCTCCCGCGCCCTGCAGCGGGTGGTGGGCACCATCTTCGGCGCCAGTTGCGGGGTGGTGGCACTTTATCTCGAGATCTACTCCCTGCCACTCACCCTGATCTGGTGCGGGTGCATCATGTTCCTCTGCGGCTATCTGGCCCTCGGCAAGCGCCCCTATGTGGGGCTGCTGATCGGCATCACGCTGGGAGTCACCATGGGGGCCATGCCGGGGGATATAGAGACGGCGCTGTGGCGCAGTGCCGACGTGATCCTGGGCTCCCTGCTGGCGCTGCTCTTTTGCAGCATCTATCCCCAGCGGGCCTACAGCCACTGGCGGCTGCAACTGCACCAGATCCTGCAGCAGTCGGGGCGGCTCTATCACACCCACCTCTCCCCCAATGTGCTGGAGCGCCCGCGCCTCAAGCACAATCTCTCCCAGTTGCTGGCACAGACCGGCAAACTGCGGGCCCTGCTGGCCCCTGCGGCCAAGGAGACGCGCCACAGCGTCGCCCTGTTTGATGCGGTGCAGGTCACCATGCGCAACACCCTCTGCACTCTGGAGATGCTGGCCAACACCTACTGGAACGATCGGGAGAGCCACTTCCTGATGCAGAGCACGGCTGAGCTGCAAGCCTGCCATCTGGCCACCGAGGAGGCGATCAACCAGCTTGCCCTGATGATGCAAACCGGCGATGGTCGCGGCGCAGATGCCGCCATCGCCCGCCTGCACGAGGTGGCGACCCAGGTATCGCTCCCCCCCAATACCGAGGCAGCCATCAATGGCTACCTCTGGCTCAACGTGCAGCTGACCGAACAGCTCACCCACCTGCGCCGCCTGCTGGGGCTGATCCTCACCCCGCCCCATCGCAAGCAGCCCGACTAGGCACAATGCAAAACGCCCCGCAGTGGCGGGGCGTTTTGCTGTCTGACTGGCCACTTGGGCCATGAAGGCTGCAAATCTTAACTGGCATTGGCCAGCGGCTGCTCGGTGGTGAGGTAGAGGGAGAAATCCTGAATACCCGCCTGCAGGGCGGCAAAACAGTCGGGGTCTATCGCAGTGCCCAGATTCTCCGCCATCATCTCCAGCGCCTGCGGCACAGGGATGGCGCCGCGATAGGGGCGCTTGGCGGTGATTGCATCGAAGATGTCGGCTGTGGTGATGATGCGCGTCTCAAGGGTAATCTCGTCCCCTTTCAGCCCCTTGGGGTAGCCCTTGCCATCGAGCCGCTCATGGTGGGCGCCCGCCACTTGTGCCAGCTCCTCGAAGGCGCCGATACGGCTCAGGATCTCCTCGGTATAGGCGGCATGCATCTGCACCGCCGCCCACTCCTGCGCATCGAGTTTGCCCGGCTTGTCGAGAATGGCGTTGCTCACACCGAGCTTGCCCACATCATGGAGCAGGGCTCCCCGCTTGAGCCAGCGTCGACGCGACTCGGACAACCCCATCTGGGTGGCGAGAATATCGGTATAGAGCGCCACCCTGCCGCTGTGACCCGCGGTGTAGGGACTTTTGGAGTCCACCACCTGCCCGAAGGCCGCCGCGATTTCGTCCAGATAATCCTCATCCAGCGCCACCTCCCCTTGCCCGGCCGGGTGGACCAGCACCCACTCGGTCAGTCGGGGATCGGCCAGTCCTTGCCAGAACTCTTCGTCGGCCAGCGCTTCAAATTCCCGAACCAGTGCCGGATCAAACCAGCTGCCGCTGCGCTCGCGCAGCTCCTTGAGCGCCGCATCCGGGCCTGCGGCTGCGTGAAACACATCCACCACCTGACAGAGCAGGGCAATGCGCGAGAAGAGCGGGATCGCCTCGCCAGCCAGTTGCAGGGGCCGACCTTTGCCATTCCAGTGTTCATCAAGGGAGAGGATGCCATCGGCTACCTCGTCACTGAAACGCAACTGGCGAGCGATATCCGCCCCCCGATGACAGCGGGTCTGGATCAGTTCGTTGGCAATCTGGTCACCGTTGCGAAAGATATGAAACAGGCTGCGAAAACGTCCCAGCAGATCCGCCTGCAAGCCGGTGTGGCCCAGCACAAAGTTGACTACCTCGGAGAGGGAGCCATCCACCAGTTTGAAATCGCGTTTGAAGTGAAGATCGTCGGTGAGATAGAGCTCGCAGATACGGGCAGCATTGCTGCTGCACCCAAGATCCTTAAGCAGGAGCGTGTAGTAGAGATCATGGCGCAGCCGGGCGTCCAGTCCCAGCCGCTCCCCCAGACGGGAACCTATCCAGCAGCAGCGAATGCAGTGTCCTCTTGGTTGCCCCTCAGTCATATCGAGCGCATGACTGAGGGAACCAATCAACTCCGCCAATCGCAATCCATTCACCGTCATAGTCTACTCCCTTAGACATCATGGCGATTTTGCCAGCAGATTAGGTATACCCCATCTGAAGCTGGATCGATCTGGATTCAGTTGAATTTAGGCAGCAGCCTTGCCCTGATTAGCCCGCTCTTCCAGCTCCGCACGGCTCAGGGTAGAGACAAAGCGGCCATCGAAGTAGATATCCATCAGCTCGCCACGCTTCTCGCCACGCATCATGCTGCGGCGGCCATCCAGATAGTGCACCTCCATCTGGGCGGTATGCTCGTCCGGGTAGCTGATCTCCACCTCACGCACCCCTTGTGGCAGCATGGCCAACGGCACCGTCTTGAGGGCCGGATCCAGATGCTGGTTCACCTTGATCACCGGATTGGCTTTCATGTCCACCACAGCCGGAGATTTGCCGGTGATGGGGTTCTTGCCAGACCAGAACTCGATGGTATTGAAGACGAACAGGTCAGCGGTCGCGGCCAGACCGTAGACAGGGGAGAGCAGCATAAAGACCCCGGCACGAGCGTAGCGGTTATCCACCACGCTCAGGTTGCCCTTGGTGACCATGCCGGAAAGCCCCATCTGCCCCATACAGCCGCCCAGACCCATGCTCGCGACCATAACCAGCAGGGCCATTGCCCGCCCCTTCTGTTGTAATGCCATCGTGTTCTGTTCCTGCTCTGAAATAAATGAGGCGGCAAGCCTAATCAAGGGGCCAGAAGAGGACAATTCACAATGGCGGGACGATACAGGAGGGGTTCAGATTGGCATATCAAGTGCGCAATAAATAAGCACCGATAGGATTATCATCCGATCGGTGCCTCGTTCAACAATCAATAACCGTCAGGAGCCGATGGCCAGATTGGAGACTGTCTCGGTCACATTGATGGCACCCTGCTCTATCTGTGCCATCACGCCACTCACCTCGCCGATCTGCTCCTTGCCACGCTGGGCGCTGGTGGCCACCTCATTGATGTTGCCGGTGATCTGGGCCGTCAGTTCGCGGTTTTTCTGAACCACGCTGGCGATCTCGCCGGTCGAGAGGGAGGTGCGCGCAGCCAGCTGACGTACCTCGTCGGCCACCACCGCAAAGCCGCGCCCCTGATCGCCAGCCCGGGCTGCCTCGATGGCGGCGTTAAGGGCCAGCAGATTGGTCTGCTCGGCAATACTGCTGATGGTCGAGACAATGGCTTCAATACTTTTCGACTGCTCATTGAGCTGGCCAATCAGGCCGGAAGTGCGACTCACCTGTTCGGAAATGGCGCTGGAGATGGCAACCGATGCCGCCAGCAGCTCAGACCCGGTTTCGGCAAAGCGGGTGGTCTCCTGCGAAATGGTCTGGGCTATGTTGGCCGCCTCGCTCACTGCCTGGGCGCGCTTGATCCGCTCTGTCACCTCACTGGCAAACTTGATCACCTTGACCACCTTGCCGCTCTCATCCTTGATGGGGTTGTAGGTAGCCTCCAGCCAGATCTCGTTGCCGTGGCTGTCACGACGACTGAACAGCCCCGACTTGAGCTGGCCGTGGGCCAGATCGTCCCAGAAGTGAGGTTGCTCGTGATAGAAGCTCTCATCGCAAAACAGCCTGTGATGCTGCCCCTTGAGCTGCGAAAGGGAGTAACCGACGCAGGAGAGGAAATTCTGATTGGCCGTCACAATCTCCCCCTTGGGGGTGAACTCGATAATGGCGAGTGCCCGATCGAGTGCCGAGATGATCGCTTTCTGACGACTCAACTGCTGATAACTCTCGGTGATATCGGAGGCTATCTTGACGACCCTGACCACCTTGCCCTCAACCTTGACCGGGAAGTAGGTCGCCTCCAGCCACAACTCCCTGCCATGTTTGTCAATGCGCTGGTAGATGCCACTGTGGGAATGCCCCTGACGCAACTGCTCCCAAAACTGGGCATAGGAGGATGACTGGGCGTAGTGGGCATCACAAAAGATCCGGTGGTGTTTACCAATCACCTCCTGCTCGCTATAGCCCACCACACTCAGAAACAGCGGGTTCGCCTCGAGGACCTCGCCGCTTGGAGTGAAACTGATGGTAGCGACACCGACTTTTACTGCATCAATAAATGCCTGGGCCTGGGCCAACTGCATTTGACACGCTTGTAATTCCGCTTTGAGTTTGAAGTTGAACATCTTGCCCTGCCCCTCTGTTACCTGGTTACAACTACGTCACATCTGCATGAACTTTAGACGAGAAACCATAGAGATAACGGGGCCCATCGATTAAGGTGCCAGGTCCCACTCCAGATAGGCCGGATTGGCGACAAAGCCGATCCGCTCATAGAGAGGGCGCCCCTGCTCGCTGGCATGGAGCCACACCTTGCCCAGCTGACGCGATCTGGCGAAGTCTGTAATGGCATCGAGCAGCGCCGTGGCGATCCCCTGCTGGCGCCATTGTGGCCGCGTATACATATTGAGCAGATACCCCTCCATCCCCGCCAGATTGCCGGGATAGGGTGGCCGTTCAAACAATGCCAGCGTCCCTGCAGCCACGATCTGTTTACCGCCCTCCTGCGTATCGGCCTCAGCCAGCCAGGATAAAGCACTCTCTTCACTCATCGCCCGGGTGAAATAGTCAAGGGTGGCCTGCCACAAGGCCGGGTCTGCCTGCGGCGTCACCAGCTCACCGACCTTACAAAACAGCTCCATGCGCAGCGCCACCAGTGCGGGAATATCTGCGGTCCTTGCCTGACGAATAATCATTGGCTGCTCCTTTTCTCTCATGGGAAATTTCGCCAGCCGTCATTATGACAAAGAGCGCCTTGTGGCGCTCTTTGTCATTGGGGAAATCACTGATAAATCAATGGTTGCGACGTGTCAGCCAATAATCCAGGCTCAGCACACCGCCGCCCCAGATGGTCAGGGTCAGCAGCATCCAGCCCCACAGCTGGTGATCGTAAAAGCCGCCCGCCCAGAGGGTCGGGTAGGAGATCACCGCCATGATATTGAAGCCAAACAGCAGTAAGGCGGCCGGGCGAGTAAAAAGCCCCGCCAGCAGGAAGAGCGGCAACAGCAGCTCGGTCGCCGTACCCAGATAAGCAGCCCACAACCAGGGCAGCAGGGGCACCTGATACTCGGATTCAAACAGATAGAGGGTGGAATCCCACGCCGTCAGCTTGAGCCAGCCTGAAGTGAAAAAAACCGAGGAGACCCAAAGCCGCGCCAGCAACAGCACACCAGCGCTGCTCCAGCGCGGCAAATCACCACTCGAGCTGGCCAGCACCAGCCATTTGTTTGCCATCATGGCATTACCTCCATATCCACCAGCAGACCAAGGGTTATCAGGCGAGTGAGATGTTCACTGGCCGCAGGGTCGGCCGCAAGCAGATCGACCAGCGCCGTACCAGCGAGACAACCCTGTAGCAGCGCCCACTCACCCACCGTCAGGGGCAAGGGGGCAACCCGGCAATCCGGCTGTTTCTTCAATGCCAACCAGACGGGGGCATCAAGCGCGTCCACCGCTTCACCACAGTGCAGCGCCATCTGCCACAGGGCCAGCACCGGATAATCGCTGGCAACCAGCAGCAGATCCGTGGCTGGCAACAGCCGCAGCCGCTCCCATTGTTGCGGCGATAATGCGGCCAGACGCTCGGCTGGCCAGCAGCGTGATTCCAGCGGCAGCAGACTGGCACGCTCAAGCTGCCATTCGAACTGAGCCAGCTCCTCCAGCCAGGGCAGTCCGGTTGTAGTCGGCAAGCGGGCCAACCATTGGCCAAATCCGGCGCCATAGTGCATGACGCTCCCTTCCCTGAGCGGCTCGGCCAATACGAAGCCACGGGCCGCCGCTGCAAAAAAGTCATCCCCGACCATAGCCTTGACGGCGGGATAACTGCTCGCCAGCATCTCGCCGAGGCTCAGGATGAAGTGGTTGCGATAGACCTGCAGCACAGACTCGGCAGAAAAGAGCCGGGAGCTGATGTGAGGGGAAATGGCGTCAGGCGCCCCCAGCAGACCCTCGGCAAAGTGCTGTTGCAGCTGTGCCAGTTCAGCCATGGGCCACCTCCCGTGGCGCACTCATGGCTCGCGCCTCATCCAGAATTGCACTGGCCTTCGCCGCCTCTGCCAGCAAGACCGGCAGCGGCGGGATCTCGAGGTCCCACTCAATCAGGGTGGGAATGGCCTGCTTGCGGCAGATCTGGCGATAGAGTTCCCAGACCGGTGCCACCACAGGGGCGCTGTGGGTGTCGATATAGAGAGAGCCTTCCGGCAGCTGTTTCTCGGTATAACCGGCCAGATGGATCTCCCCGACGGTGGCGAGATCGATCGCCGCCAGATACTCATCGCAAGAGAAACCGTGATTGAAAGCACTGACATAGAGATTGTTGAGGTCGAGCAGAATGCCGCACTCGCTGCGCTGCTGCAGCTCGGCCAGAAATTCCCACTCGCTCATCTCCCCGGGCAGTTGCAGATAGGAGGAGGGATTTTCAATCAACATGCGGCAACCCAAGGTCTGTTGTACCTGCTGGATCTTGTCGCTCATGTTGCGCAGGGAGGCTCGGGTATAGGGCACCGGCAGCAGATCGTTGAAGTAACGCCCGCCAATGCTGCCCCAGCTGAGATGTTCGGAGATCCGTACCGGTTTTATCGCCGCGGCCAGTGTCGACAACTGCAGCAGATGGTGCGGATCGAGCGGGTCGGCAGAACCGAGGGACATGCCAACGCCGTGAAGACTGACGGGGTAGTGCTGCGCCAGTTCGGCGAGCACCTGAAAACCGTGACTGTGCCGTTCGAAGTAATTTTCACTGTGCACCTCCAGCCAACCGACTGCCGGCAGGGTTTGCCGGATCTCATCGTAATGGGGAGTGCGTAATCCGATACCAATCAAAGGGTTCATCGCAAGACTCGCTTTCACCAATCAGAGAAGATGCAGGGGGTGGCCCGTTGGCCATCCCCTGCCCGATGTCTCTTACTTGGGTTGCAGCGAACCGCCGACCAGCTTCTCGCACAGCCCTTTGGGCATCACCACAAAGGCATCACCCTGAGCATCTTCCTTGGCAGTACCGGCGCAGGAGCTGCTCTTGGTCGCACAGTCATTTTTGCTGGCCTTGACCACGCCGTAGCACTTCTCCTTTTCATCGGCAGCCATTGCTGGTGCCGCGATAAATTGGGCGCCCAGCGCCAGCAGACCGGTCATGGCGGAGGCGATAGCAGTGCTTTTTTTAACATTCATGTTCATGTTCCTTTTGATGTCGTTGGATGTTGCTGATATCCCCGATTTGTCGCAACCGGGTACCTGCAATAGAACCGGCAAACGGGATATTCCCTTTCAAAAAAAACACAAAAAGAGTTAAAAAATCCAAAGACAGACACTCAATCAATTGATTTTAAAAAGCTATTTTATCATTGAAAATTTCTCGACGACCACCCATTAATGAACGAGGAACGTGCCATATGGTGCTTTCATCCCGTTAATCTTCGTCACTGCTTCCATCAAAAGAGAGGCGTCAGACATAAAAAATCCCCGCCAACAGGCAGGGCTGGATGCAACTTTAAAGAAACAAGAAATAAACAATCTGAGTAGTGTTGGGAGGCAGGAGTTGCGGCAAACAGATAAAAAAAGAGACAGCTTTGGCTGTCTCTTTTTGCACATGGTGCGAATGGGGTTTAGTAGAAGATCCGCTCGCCACGCTCGCTCATTTTGAGCCACACCGGTTTGGTGCTGGTTTTGTTCCAGATCCGGTGCAGATAGCTGTAGAAGCGGGCACGATCGCTGCGAAACAGCATCACGGGGAAAGCCAGAATGCCCACCAGCAATACATAAATGCGACGAAGAATAATCTGAGTCAGGGAAAAGGGATGAAACATGATGTAACTCCTTACTGGTAAGACCACCGAGCAAAGATTACCCCACTCCATGTAGGATTACTACATCACCAACGCATTTTTTTATAAAAAAATGGTGAAAAACGGGAAATACTGAAAACGGGTTACGTCATTAACCAACAGTTAACAAACTTGCGAAAATCGTGCGCTTTGCCACAGTTATCAGGGGAAAAACATGCAATAGGGAGACACGCATGAAACTGCCGGAAGTGGCACTGCTGGTGCTGATGGTTGCCCTGACACGGGCACAACTGGAGGAGTGGCAACTGAATCGGGAAGATGCCATCGTGCTGGCCGAACGGGGCGTACCCGCCGTCAGCCTGTGGCAATGCGGCACACTGAAGCAACGGATTGCGGATCTCAACCAGCACAGTGCCGAGGTGCAGTTTCAATATCGGGGGCAAAACATGGCGGATGTGAGCCACTATCTCGAGCGCGAGTGGAAACAGGCTGGCTGCGAACAGTTACTGGTGCAGCAAGGATACTGACCAAGCTTTACGGATCGAAGAGTGATGAATCAGGGAAAAGAGAGAGAAGATGGAGGCACGTTCCGGAGTCGAACCGGACTAAACGGATTTGCAATCCGCTGCATAACCGCTTTGCTAACGCGCCATGCTGACAAGACTGATTGTCTTGAAAGTGATTTCCATCATTGGTGTGATGGAAAATTGGAGCGGGAAACGAGACTCGAACTCGCGACCCCGACCTTGGCAAGGTCGTGCTCTACCAACTGAGCTATTCCCGCGTTACTGCTTTCGTGCCAGTTGCCTGACAACGAGGCGCATTATACGTACCACGAGCGCCAGCACAACCCCTTTTTCGCAATTTAAGCCCTGATGCAGACTGTTTGCTCAGGGTTTAAACGCCTTGCTGCATTTTTCTCCAGCCAGCTGTGACCCACCAAGCGAATTTGGGATAAAGTCGTTGAAATGATTACGCTTTCGTTCGAGACTTGAGCGGCTTAATAACCGGATTCTCAATTGAAAATCACAAGATGAAATGGATCTTCACGCTTCGTGGGCTCAGGCCGCAGTTAATGCTGGCTTTTTTCATGTTGGGCATGGTGCCCTTTTTGGTCATCACCCTCTTCTTCCTATACAGCCACGGCAAGGATCTCACCACCCAGACCTCCAACCATCTGGTCTCCGTTCGTAATATCAAGAAGAGTCAGCTCGAGGATTACTTCAACAACCTCAAAGAGCAGATCATCAACTTCTCCCAGCAGGATTTTGCCGGCAACAGTATCGGCCGTTTCTATGGCTTTACCGGCGCCTTCGAGAAGTTGGGCACCACACCGCAGGAGGCCCGCAGCCGTGCCCAGGCCCGCTATCTGCCAGGCTCCTGGGATCAACTGCGCAAACCGGACAGTCAGGTGGAGATCGAACCCTCCATCACGGCGCTTATCCTCGCCGACGAGATGTATGGCCGGGTGCACCAGCGCTTTCATCGCGGCTATGCCGACATGGTGCGCAAGTCCAACTACAGCGACATCTTTCTGGTGGACCTCAACGGTGATGTGGTCTATTCGGTCACCAAGCACCCTAACTTTGCCACCAATCTGCTCTCAGGACCTTATCAGGGCAGTGGCTTGGGCCAGACCTTCGCCAAGATCAAACGCCGTCTTGATGGCGGCCAGAAGCCGCAGCAGATCTTCGAATTCACCGATTTTGGCCGCAACGAGCTGACCGGGCAGGTGGTCGCCTACATGGCGGCGCCCGTGATGCAGTACGACTATGTGCGCGGTGTGGTGATTTTCGAGCTGTTGCCGGACAAGCTCAACCAGATCATGGCGGAGCGGGAGGGGCTGGGCGAGACCGGCGAAACCATCCTGATCGGCCCTGACAAACGGATGCGCGCCGATGCCTGGCTGGCGCCGGAGTTCAGCGTCGAGAACAGCTTCAGCCCCAACTTCCGTCCACTGCAAACGCCCCTCATCACCAAGACGCTCTCCGGCGAGCAGGGGGTCGGGCTGTTCCACTCCTATCAGGATGACGAGGTGCTGGCCGCCTACACCCAGGTGAAGGTGTTCGATACCGAGTGGGCCTTTATCGCCGAGATCTCCACCCGGGAAGCCTATGCCCCCATCCGCCAGCTGGAAACTCTGGTGATTGTGCTGGGTGCGGGCTCGGTACTGCTGCTGATCCTCTTCTCCCGCTGGCTCTCCCACTCCATCACGGCGCCGCTGCGATCCCTGACCGAAGCAGCCGAGCAGGTGGCCGACGGCGCGCTGGATCACCCCATCGCCATCGAGCGCACCGGCGATGATATCGACCGGCTGGCCGAGGCGTTTCGCCATATGCAGCGCTCGGTGAAGGACAAGATCGAACTGATCGAACAGCAGACCCAGGAGCTGCAACAGCAGGTCAAGCTGACCCACAAGCAGAACCTCAGCCTGCAGCAGGCGGACAAACTCAAGGATGAACTGCTGGCCAACACCTCCCACGAGCTGCGCACCCCCATTCACGGCATCAAGGGGATGGCAGAGTCGATGCTCGCCAGCCAGCAGGATTTGACCGAAGGGCAGCAAAAGCAGCTCGGGCTCATCATCAAGAGTGCAGACGGCTTGGCCCGTCTGGTTGACGATCTGCTGGACTACCACCAGATGCGCTACGGCCAGCTGGAGATCCACTCCCAGCCCGTCTCATCAAAAGGGGTGATCCGGCTGGTACTGGATCTCTGCCAGCATCTGGTGCAGGCCAAACCCCTCACTCTGGTGGATATCAGCCCGGCCGAACTGCCGCCGGTGCTGGCCGACGAGCAGCGGCTCGAACAGGTGCTCTACAACCTGGTGGGTAACGCCATCAAGTACACGCCGCAGGGCAAGGTGGTGCTCAGTGCCATCGTCGAGAACAACTTCCTGCGCATCAAGGTCACCGATACCGGCATCGGCATCGCCCCCGACCATCTGGAACATATCTTCGAGCCGCTGGTGCAGATGAGCCCGGAGGTGAGCAAGCAGGGGGCTGGTCTTGGTCTCTCCATCACCCGCCAGCTGGTGCACCTGATGGGGGGCGAGCTGTTTGTCGAGAGCGAGCCGAGCGTTGGCTCTACCTTCGCCTTTACCCTGCCCCTTGCCACCGGCAAAGCGGCCAATCTGACTCTCGACAGCCGCCAGATCGAGCATCAGCTGGTGCGCCAGCAACCGCTGATCCTGCCGGACTGGGAGAGCGACGATCTGCCCCCTCCCCCCGAGGATGCTCCGCTCATTCTGGTGGTGGATGACGAGCCCATCAACCTGCACATCCTGCGCCATCTGCTGCAACCCTGCGGCTACCGCATCCTGCCCAGCAGTGACGGCCACGATGCGCTGGCCAAGCTGGCCGAGGAGCCGGTGGACCTCATCCTGCTCGATGTGATGATGCCGACCCTCTCCGGTTTTGACGTCTGCCGTCGCCTGCGCGAGCTGCACCCGAAAGATATGCTGCCGGTGCTGCTGCTCACCGCCCTCAACCAGCCCAAGGATATCGAGGAGGGCTTCGGGGCCGGTGCCAACGACTATCTGGTCAAACCCTTCTGCAAGGAGGAGCTGTTTGCCCGGGTCAAGGCATTGCTGGAGGCCAAGGCCGGACGCGCCTCGCTGGTAGAGAACCGGCTATTGAAGCAGGAGATCGAACATCGCCTCACCCTGCAGGATCGGCTGCATCAGGATCAGCAGCGGCTGCTGGCCCTGCTCGGCGAAGGGGCCGACCCCATGATCTTTATCGACGAGCAGGGCATAGTGCTGTTTGCCTCCCGGGTACTGGCGCGCCTGCTGGGACAAGAGCCGGAAGCCTTGGAGGGGCAGCCCCTCAATGAGTGGCTCGCCACCCCGCTGCAACAGCAGTGGCCCGATCTAGCCAGCGAGCGGGAACACAATCTGGAATTTTTGGTGGCCGGGCAAAAAGATGTGCTCAACGCCCGCGCCCTGCCCATCGCGCTCGGAGGACAGGCCGCTTTCGCCCTCACTCTGAGTACCGAGCTGCGTCAGGATGAGAACCGGGTAATGGCGCTGGAGAACGCCCTCAAGAACCTCTCGCGGCAAGCCATCATCGAAGATGAACAGCTACTGGGCGAGCTGAGCCGCCTGGGTGGCGAGTTCCGTTCTCTGGCCGACGACCTCATTCGCCAGCAGGATGACGAGCCGCTGCGCCGGGCGCTGGTAGAGACCATGCAGCTCACCCTGGATGCCTGGCAGCAGGGGACCGGCAAAGGCAAAATCGTGCTGGCGGAGAAGAGCAAGCTGTGGCGGGTCTATATGGACAGATCCAGCCCGCAGACCCGCACCCTCGACAAATACCTGAGTCTGGACACCCTGCCCAAGTCACCACGCTGGAAGACGGTGGTGGCCACCACCGAGTATGTGCTGGGCCACTGCCCGCTCAATGACCACCAGCGCCAGCAGTTGCAGCACAGCGCACAGACCCTGCGTCAACTCGCCAACCGCAAACCGTGACACGGCGCTCTAAACGGGCGCCGGATCACAATTGGCAATCTGGTTTCTTTTTATGCAAAACAAAGCCCCGCCCGCCCCTGAAACCGAGAGCAGATCCAATTCACAAATTTGTCATATACGCCATTTTCACAGCCACTTTTTACGCGAAAGCAAATAACGCAAGACAATGATTTTAAACAGATAAAAATCAATTTTGACGAGATTGACGTAACACCGTCAATTTTTACGAAAACAACGAAATCAATAGTTGTTGTTTTCCTGTTAATTCTGGTTTGCTTAGGGCGTTGGAAAACAGAACGACAAAGGTTAGACACCTGACCAACACAGAGGGCCGATTTCATCAGCATGCGAAACCGGTGCTCACACAAAACAAGGCGAACCCTCGGGAATGCCAAAAAATAAGAAAGGAAAACATATGCTTGCCAAAGTATCCAAAATCTCTACCGCTGTAATGCTGGGAACCATGATGCTTGCCGGTGCCGCCGGTAACGCCATGGCCGCAGAAAACAAAACCGTGCTGACCATGGTCGCACAGCAGGAAACCGCCTGGGTCAAGAACTTCAACCCCTTCCTGCAAGCGGGCTTGCTGCACACCACCCGTCACTTCATCTATGAACCGCTGGTGATCTTCAACGATATGCAAGGGGGCAAACCCGTCTATCGTCTGGCCACCAACTACGCGTTCAGCGATGACCTGAAATCCGTCACCTTCGATCTGCGTGACGGCGTGAAGTGGTCTGACGGCGAAGCCTTTGATGCCGATGACATCATCTTCTCCTTCAATCTGGTCAAGGCCAACAAGGCGCTGGATGAGCGCTCAATCTGGACCCAGATCAAGAGCGTCGAGAAGCTGGCCCCCAACAAGGTCAAATTCGACCTGACCGAGGTCAACACCAACGTGGTGAACGATCTGGTGCTGGTACCTATCGTGCCGGAGCATCAGTGGAAATCGGTGAAAGATCCGGTTGCCTTCACCAACGACAAGCCGGTTGGTACTGGCCCCTTCACCGAAGTGGACAACTTCTCTGCCCAGCTCTACACCCAGTGCCGCAACCCGCACTACTGGGATAACGCCAACCTCGCCATCGACTGTATCCGCATGCCGCAGATGGCCACCAACGACCAGGTGCTGGCGGCTGTCATGAAAGGTGACATCGACTGGTTCGGCTCCTTCGTGCCGGATATCGAGCGCCTCTACGTTGGCAACGATCCGAAGAACAACAAATACTGGTTCCCGGCCTCTGGTACCGTGGCGTTCAACGTCAACTTCCAGACCAAGAACCCGGGCAATAATGAAGCCTTCAACGACATCAACTTCCGCCGCGCCTTCTCCATGGCGATGGACCGCCAGTCCATGGTGGATATCGCGGGCTACGGCTACCCCACCGTCAACGAGTACCCGTCAGGTCTGGGCAAAGCCTTTGACTCCTGGAACAACCCGGAAGTGGACAAGAAGTACGGCAAGTACAACAAGTTCGATCTGGAAGGTGCCAAGGCCCTGCTGAAAGAGGCAGGCTACAAGGATTGTGACGGCGACAAGTTCCTCGACACCCCGAGCTGCAAAAAGATCGAGTTCAAGGTTCTGGTGCCGAACGGCTGGACCGACTGGGTCAACACAGTCCAGATCGGTGTAGAAGGGCTGCAGGCATTGGGCCTGAATGCCAAGACCGCTACCCCGGAAGCGACCGTCTGGACCGAGAACCTGATCACCGGTGACTTCGACGTCGCCCTGCAGGGTTACTTTGCCGGAGCCAACCCGCACAAGTACTTCGAGACTGCGTTCCACTCCCGCAACATGGGTGAGCGTGGCAACCGCTTCGCCGCGCCCCGTTACAAGGATCCCGAACTCGACAAGCTGATCGATGACTTCACCCAGACCGCCGATGCGGCCAAGCAGAAGGAGATCATGTTCGCCATCCAGGATCGTGTTGGTGCCAACCAAACCATCATTCCGGTCTTCAACAACCCGACCTGGTATGAGTACAGCACCAAGCGCTTCAACGGCTGGTTCAGTGCTGATAACCCGGTAGCCAAACCTCAGCTCCACCCGGACACCCCTGAGCGTCTGCTGCACGTGTTGTCCCTCAAGCCAAACAGCTAAACAATCCCGGCCCCCTGCAGGGGGCCATCTTCCCCGTTAATCCCCTTCTTGCCCGGCTTTGCCGGGGTTGGGGTAGCTATACCCGACGCGGGGCAGACTTGCAGTAAAAGGTACTATCATGGGATTCATACTGAGACGCTTTTCCTTCTACCTGGTTGCCTTTCTGGTAGCCGCCACCATCAACTTCCTGTTACCCCGTGCCATGCCAGGGGATCCTGTCTCCGTGATGTTTGCCCGCGCTGGCGCCATGATGGAACCCGCCGCCCTGGAAGCCCTCAAAGCCACCTTCGGCTTTGTCGACGGCCCCATCGGCACCCAGTTTCTCACCTATGTGAAGAGTGTCTTCACCTGGGATCTCGGCACCTCGGTGCGCTTCTACCCGCAGCAGGTCTCTGACGTGCTGGGCCGTGCCATCGGCTGGACCCTGTTTCTGGTCGGCACCTCCACCATCCTGAGCTTCTCCCTCGGTTCCATCGTCGGCATCTTTGCCGCCTGGTATCGCGGCGGCCGGATGGACAGCATTCTCTCCCCGCTCACCCTGGTGATGCAGGCCATTCCGCCTGTAGTGGTCTCCCTGCTCGCCCTGTTTCTGTTCGGGGTCAGCCTCGAGTGGCTGCCCATCGGCTACGCCTACAGCCCGGAGATCAAGGCTGACTGGGGCTGGGAGCACATCAAGAGCATCATGACCCACGCCATCATGCCGGTGCTGACCCTGGCCGTGGTGCAGGTGGGGGGCTTTCTCATCACCATGCGCAACAACATGATCAACCTGCTGGGCGAGGATTACATCACCATGGCCAAGGCCAAGGGGCTCTCCAGCAACCGGGTGATCTTCAACTACGGCGCCCGCAACGCCATTCTGCCCAGCGTCACCGCCCTCTCCATGGCGCTCGGCTTCGTTATCGGTGGCTCCCTCATCACCGAGGTGATCTTCAACTATCCCGGCCTGGGCCTGACCCTCTATCAGGGCATTCTGGCCCGCGACTACCCGCTCATTCAGGGGCAGCTGCTCATCATGACCATCACCATGCTCAGCTTCAACTTCCTGGCCGACGTGCTCTACGTCTTCCTGGATCCCCGTCTGCGTACAGGAGGCAAATAAGATGCGTATGCCGACCATTCTCAAGATCCTGCTGGGCAACAAGAAGGCTGCCTGTGGCCTCGCCATCGTGGTTGCCTTCGTACTGATGGCCATTTTTGCCCCCATTCTGGCCAGCAACGAGCCGACCAAGCGGGTAGCTCGCCCGCACCAGCCGCCCAGTGCCGAGTTCGTGATGGGGTCCACCCGCATGGGCCACGATATCTGGGCCCAGTTCACCAACGGCGCCCGTATTTCGCTGCTGGTGGGCTTCAGCGCAGGCCTGCTGGTCTGCACCCTGGCCGTCGCCATCGGCATCACCGCTGGTTACTTCGGGGGTCTGGTGGATGAGTGCCTCACCTTCCTGATGAACGTGGTGCTGGTGATCCCCAACCTCCCCTTGCTACTGGTACTGGCGAGCTTTATCGGGGAGGCGTCACCGGCGGTGATTGCCGTGATAATAGGGTTGACCTCCTGGGCCTATGGCGCGCGGGTCATCCGTGCCCAGACCCTGGCGCTGCGCGAGAAGGAGTTCGTCATCGCCGCCGAAGTGCTGGGCGAGCCAGCCTGGCGCATCATTCTGGTGGAGATCCTGCCCAACCTCATCTCCATCATCGGGGTGAGCTTTATCGGCTCCATCATCTACGCCATCGTTACCGAAGCGACCCTGGAGTTCCTGGGGCTTGGCGACCCGACCGTGGTGAGCTGGGGCATCATGCTCTACAACGCCCAGACCTCCAGCGCCATACTGGTCGGCGCCTGGTGGGAGATCCTGGCCCCCTGCTTTGCCATCGCCACCCTGGGTGCCGGTCTGGCCCTGCTCAACTTCGCCATCGACGAGATTGCCAACCCGCAGCTGCGCTCCCACAAAGGGCTGAGCCGCTGGAAGAAACTCGCGGCGCCGGTCACCACTCCGGTTGCCACTGCACAGGAGAAGACAGCATGAACAAGCATCCCCTGCTGTCAGTACGCAATCTTTGCGTCGACTACATCACCGAAAATGGCGACGTGCGCGCCGTCAACTCGGTGAGCTTCGATATCAGACAAGGCGAGATCTTCGGTCTCGCCGGTGAGTCGGGCTGCGGCAAATCCACCGTCGCCTTCTCGGTGGCCCGGCTGCACAAGCCGCCCGCCTATATCAGCGGTGGCGAGATCCTGTTCAAGGGGGAGAATATCCTCCACTACAACGACGAACGGTTGCGCTCCTACCGCTGGCAACAGGTGTCGGTAGTGTTCCAGTCCGCCATGAACGCCCTGAACCCGGTGCTGCGGATGGAGGAGCAGTTCTGCGACGTGCTGCTGGCCCACAACCCCGGCATGACTCGTTACGAGGCGATCAAGCGCGCCCAGGAGCTGCTCACCATCGTCGATATCCACCCGAGCCGGCTCAAGGACTACCCGCACCAGTTCTCCGGCGGCATGCGCCAGCGGCTGGTGATCGCCATCGCCATGGCGCTCAACCCCGAGCTCCTGATCATGGATGAGCCAACCACGGCGCTCGATGTGGTGGTACAGCGGGAGATCCTGCAGAAGGTCTATGCCCTGAAAGAGAAGTTCAACTTCTCCATTCTGTTCATCACCCACGACCTCTCCCTGATGGTGGAGTTCTGCGATCGCATCGGCATCATGTATGCCGGTGAACTGGTGGAGGTGGCTCCTTCCAAGGCGATCCTGACCGCGCCGCTGCACCCCTATACCAGAGGGCTCGGCAACTCCTTCCCGCCCCTGCACGGGCCGAAGAAGGTGCTGGAGGGGATCCCGGGCACACCACTCAACCTGCTGGAGGTGCCTGTCGGCTGCCGCTTTCAGGCCCGCTGCGGCAAGGTGCACGATCGCTGCCGTCAGGAGTACACCAAATTGGCCGAGATCCGCCCCGGGCAACAGACCGCCTGCCACCTCTATGAAGAGCAGGGGCTGCAACAAGATTCCGTGATCTATCTGGACAAGGCCGCTGGCTGTTAAGGATGTCTGTCATGCAAATCGCCAAAACCGATGCACCCATCATCGAAGTCCAGCACCTCTACAAGGACTTCCCCATCAACTCCAATGCCATCAAGAGTGGCAAGATGCGGGCACTCTCCGACATCACCTTCAACCTCCACCGGGGCCGCGCCCTGGCGGTGGTCGGGGAGTCGGGCTCCGGCAAGAGCACCATCGCCAAGATCATCGCCAAGATGTACAAGCTCAGTGCCGGGCGCATTCTCTATCGCGGCCACGATCTGGAGGAGTTCAACAAGGGCACCGCCCTGCTGGACTATCGCCAGAGCGTGCAGATGGTGTGGCAAGATCCGTTCGGTTCTCTCAACCCGACCCACACCATCTATCACCACATCGCCCGCCCCCTGCTGCTGCACAGCAAGGTGATCGACAATAAAGAGCTGCCCGACATGGTCTACGCCCTGCTGGAGAAGGTCGGCCTGACCCCCGCCAAGGCAACGGCGGCCAAGTATCCGCACCAGCTCTCCGGCGGCCAGCGCCAGCGGGTCAACATCGCCCGCAATCTGGCGGTGGAGGCGGAAGTGGTGCTGGCGGACGAGCCCACCTCCATGCTCGACGTCTCCATTCGCATCGGCATCCTCAACCTGATGGAGCAGATGAAGGATGAGCTTGGCGTCTCCATGCTCTACATCACCCACGACATCGCCACCGCTCGCTACGTGGCGGAAGATCTGGCGGTAATGTACGTGGGCCACATGGTGGAGTGGGGCGAGGTGGACGAGATCCTGCACCACCCGCAGCACCCCTACACCCAGCTGCTCATCTCGGCGGTGCCCGATCCGGAGAAAAGCATCCACGCCGAGCTGGAAGGAGGCCGCAAGGGGGAGATCCCGCTCTGGACGCCGGAGTCCTGCGGTTGCCCCTTTGCCGGGCGCTGCAATCAGGCAATGCCCCGCTGCAAGGAGGCGCTGCCCCCCATCACCAAGCTTGCCGACAACCACTTCGTGCGCTGCTACCTCTACGAGTGAGGGTGAGCCTTAGACCGGCCGGACAACCCTGTCCGGCCATGCCTCGATACGGGGCGGCCACAGCCCCGTGATGTGCCTCACCGCCCGTCGGTGAACCACAGGAGTAAGAAGTTGATGGAACTCTTGATCAATCAGGTGGGCTACGAGTGCGACGGACACAAGGTCGCCCTGTTGCAAACCTCCCCCGCCCCTGATCTCGGCGGCTATGTCAGGCTGCAACGCCTCGACGATGGCCAGATCCTGTTTGAAACCCCGCTGCAACCGGCTGGCAGCGTCCCAGGCTGGCAAGGCCGCGCTTACTGGCGTGCCGACTTCTCCGCCTTCAAGGAGCCCGGCCACTATCGGCTGGAGGCGATCACTGCCCAAGGCATTGTCCGCTCGACCCGCTTTGCCATCGGCCAGGATCTGCTGGCCAGCCGCTGCCTCTCGGACGTCATTCACTACTTCAAGGGGCAGCGCGCCAGCGGCACCTTCGATCGGGCCGACCGCAGCGCCCGCCTGTTTGGCACCGACCAGCACAAAGATGTGCACGGCGGCTGGTTCGATGCCAGCGGCGACATGAGCAAGTACCTGAGCCACCTCTCCTACGCCAACTACCTCAACCCCCAGCAGACCCCCATGGTGGTGTGGGCCCTGCTCAAGTGCCGCGAACTCTTGGCCCCGCGCCGCGATATCGACGAGGTGAACCTCTGCAAGCGGCTCAATGACGAGGCGCTGCACGGCGCCGATTTCCTCTGCCGGATGCAGGATGAGTCGGGCTTCTTCTTCATGACCCTGTTCGACAAGTGGAGCAAGGATCCCGCCCAGCGCGAGCTGTGCGCCTATGCCACCCAACAGGGGATCAAGTCCGCCAACTGGCAGGCCGGTTTTCGCCAAGGGGGCGGCATGGCCATCGCCGCACTGGCCCGCGCCGCCCGCGAGAGCGTCAGTGGCGACTTCGATGCCAGCCGCTACGCCGAGGCAGCCAAACGCGGCTACCTGCATCTGTGCGAACACAACCTTGCCTACCTCGATGACGGGGTCGAGAACATCATCGACGACTACTGCGCCCTGCTGGCGGCGGTGGAGCTGACCCGCACTTTCGGCAACGAGTGGCTCAATGAGGCAAGAGCCCGCGCCAGCAAGCTCTGTGCCCGCCAGCGCCCTCATCCTGAGCTGGGTCACTACTGGTCGGCCAACGAGGATGGCTCGCGCCCCTACTACCACGCCGCTGAGGCGGGTCTGCCGGTGCTGGCGCTGCTGGAATATCTGGGCGTAGAACCGGATCAGGAATACAAGGCTAGGGTACAAACCGTAGTGGAGCAGGCGCTGGCCGCCGAGCTGGCGCTCTGCGCCCGCGCGGGCAACCCCTTCTCCCTCGCCCGCCAATATGTGAAAGGGGTGGATGAAGCGCCGCGCGTCAGCTTCTTTATGCCCCACAACAACGAATCCGGTTACTGGTGGCAGGGGGAGAATGCCCGCCTCGCATCGTTGGCGACCATGGCCTTTGCTGGCGCCCGCCACTTCCCCCGCCAGAGCCAGCCGCTCATCACTTACGGTCAGCGCCAACTCGACTGGATCCTAGGGCAAAACCCCTTCAACGCCTGCATGCTGGCGGGCCACGGCATCAACAACCCCGCCTATACCGCCGGGTATCCCAATGCGCAGGGGGGTATCTGCAACGGCATCACCTCAGGGTTTGATGACGAAAATGAGGTGGCCTTTATTCCGGAGGAGTACAAGGATCGGCTGGATCAGAACTGGCGCTGGGGCGAGCAGTGGATCCCCCACGCTGCCTGGTTTGCTTTGGCTATCAGCTGGCAGAGTGCCCTGAGTCCTCGAAATGAGCAGGGAGAGCACCATGATTGAGATCGGCTCGAGCATCATTGGCATTGGGGAGAGTCGTGGATCCTCCATACAGCCAGCCTGGTTTGCCCTGGCTATCAGCTGGCAGAGTGCGCAGGGAAATGGAGGTCGACATGATTGAATACTGGGTCGGTGTCGATGGCGGGGGCACCCACACCCGCGCCCGCATTCGGGATCGGGCGGGCAAGCGGCTCGGAGAGGGGCGCGCGGCAGGATCCAATCTGGAGCTGGGCATCCCCCATGCCCACGCCAATGTGCTGGCTGCCATCGCCAGCGCCCGCCTTGCCGCCGGGCTCGGAATAGAGTGCGAACAGCAGATGGGGATCGGGCTGGCGCTCGCCTCCGCCGAGCTGGCCGACTGCTATCACGCCCTGCTCGAGATGCCCTTCCCCTTTGCCAGCGTCAGGCTCACCTCTGATGCCTTCGGCGCCTGCCTCGGCGCCTTTGGCGGCCGTGAGGGGGCCATTCTGATCGCAGGTACCGGCTCGGTGGGGCTGGTCTATCAGGAGGGGCAGATCCGCACCTGCTCCGGCCGCGGCTTCCCCATTTCAGACATAGGTAGCGGCGCCTGGCTGGGGCTGTGCGCCATCCAGCAATCCCTGCTCTGCCACGACGGCATTCTGCCCCCCAGCACCCTCGCCATCCGCCTGATGGACCGCTTCAAGCGGGATCAGGCCGAAGTGGTACGTTGGGCCACCCGCGCCATTCCGGCGGACTATGGCCACTTTGCCCCCTGGGTATTCGATGCCGCCAGCGATGGTGACGAGCTCGCCAATCAGCTGCTGGACGAAACCTGCGAACAGCTGCGGATCCTGCTGGAGGGGATGACCCAGCTGGGTGCCAGACAAATCGCCCTGCTGGGGGGGATTGGCACCCGCCTCGCTCCCCGTCTCGGCCAGCTCAACCTGATCCCCCCCCAGGCAGATGCGCTCGATGGCGCCATCCTGTTTGCCCAATCAGAGGATTTTCCATGTCTACACCCCTGATCCACACCCAGGTCGCCCGACGTGACGGCGAGGATGTCTGGTTCACCTTCACCCTCTCCCGCATGCCGGATACCAAGTGGAAGCTGCACTTCTGTCTGGCTCGCCACATCGACCCCGACTCCTTGCAAGGGGGCGAGCTGGAGCGCCAGAGCGGCAGCTACAAGGTGATTGTCCCGAACGCTGGCAGCTGCGAGCTGCGCTTTTGCTGCCGCCAGACCCCCATCAAGAAGCTCTCCGACATGCCGCAGGGCTTTTTCCTCAGCTTGCCGGAGGCGACCACGGGTGCCCAGCTGCTGCCGGTGACGCTGGCGGCTCAGGATCTCGGACTGGAGAACCCGCCGGTAACCCGCCCCGACCTGCCAGATGTCGAGCCCCTGCCCGGCATCGTGCCACAACCGGCCCATCTGGTACTGCTGGAGGGGAACTTCCGGCTGGCAGAGCGGGCTCATGTCAGCGCCCCCCGCGATGTGCCGAAATTGCTGGCCCACTTCAACGAACTCACATCGCTGGCGCTGGAGCAGGATCACGACGCTGAAATCCGGCTGACCGAGGCCAAGCTGGCCCCCGAAGCCTACCAGCTCACCATCACGCCGCAGGAGGTGGTAATTGCCGCCGCCGACGAAGCGGGCTGGCGTCATGGGCTCGTCACGCTGGCCCAGTGGTATCTGCAACATGGGGAGAGCCTGCCCTGCGTCACGCTGGAGGATGCCCCGCGCTTTGGCTTTCGCGGCATTTTTCTCGATTGCGCCCGCCACTTCCACACACCGGCCACCATCAAGCGCCTGCTCAAGCTGATGAGCCTCTACAAGTTCAACCGCTTCCACTGGCACCTGACCGATGACGAGGGGTGGCGACTCGAGATAAAGGCCTTCCCGGAGCTGACCGACGTGGGTGCCTGGCGCGGCCACGATCTGGCGATCGGCCCCCAGCTCAGCGGCGGTGCCGAACCTTATGGCGGCTACTACACCCAGAGCGAGGTGAAGGAGCTGGTGAGCTATGCCGGTGAGCTCGGCATCACTGTCATTCCCGAGATCGACATTCCGGGCCACTGCCACGCTGCCATCAAGGCGCTGCCCGAGCTGCTGATCGAAACGGCGGATCACTCCCGCTACCGCTCGGTCCAGCATTTCGATGACAACGTGCTCAACCCCGCCCTGCCCGGCACCTACCGCTTTCTGGAAGCGGTGCTGGACGAGGTGTGTGAGCTCTTTCTCGGCCCGCAGATCCACATGGGGGGTGACGAGGTGCCGACCGGGGTCTGGACCGACAGCCCCACCTGCCAGCAGCTAATGGTCGAGCAGGGCTACGCCGACTGCCGCGAGCTGCAGGGCCATCTGCTGCGCCACTGCCAGCGCTATCTGGCCGCCAGAGGCAAACAGATGATCGGCTGGGAGGAGATCCTGCATGGCGACAAGGTGAGCCGCAAAGCGGCCATCTGTGCCTGGACCAGCTTTCAGGCGGGGCTGGATGCTGCCGCGGCCGGTTATCCGGTGGTGATGGCGCCCGCCCAGTTCCTCTATCTGGACCTCGCCTGGAGCGCCGATATTCATGAACCCGGCCTCTATTGGGCGGGAACCCTCAATCTGGAGCAGGTTTATGCTTGCGATCCTGCCCCAGCCGATTTCCATGCCAACGATAACATCCTCGGGGTGCTGAGCCCCTTGTGGTCAGAATTGATCACCAGCCGTGATCGTCTCGACTACATGTTGTTCCCGCGTATGCTGGCCACGGCCGAGGTGGCCTGGAGCGATCCCGCCCACAAGGGGTGGGAGCACTTCGCCGCCCGCCTGCCGGGTCAGCTGCAGATCCTCGATCAGTTGCAGGTGCGCTACCGGATGCCACAGAGGTAATGTTGTCTCTACTTTGGCGGCCAATCGGTCGCCTTTTTACGATTAACCAACAAAACATCAACTTCCCCCTACCATTCATCCGCCATTATTGGCAAAATCCAGCCCCCAATGAAGCTGGTCTGCCTCCTGCTGGCGCGAGCCTGCGGCCACCTCCAGACCTGCCACAATAACAACGACAACATTATCAACAAGAACATCGGAGCGTATTCCTATGGCCCGCAGAGACGTCCATACCCTGGATAGCGAAGTGGAGTTTCCTGCCGACGTACAACTGGTCTCCACCACTGACCTGCGCGGGGTGATCACTTATGCCAATCCGGCTTTTTGCACCATCGCCGGCTATAACGCCGACGAGCTGGTCGGTCACAACCACAATCTGGTACGCCACCCCGACATGCCCAAGGCCGCCTTCGCCGATCTCTGGGCCCGCCTCAAGGAGGGCAAACCCTGGCGCGGTATGGTAAAAAACCGCTGCAAGGATGGCCGTTACTACTGGGTAGATGCCTATGTGACCCCCATCTATGAAGGCAACAGGATCAGCGGCTACCAGTCGGTACGCTGCAAGCCAGAGCCCCAATTCAAGCGCATCGCCGCTCAGACCTACCAAGCCCTGCTCAAGGCCGAGCGCGGCAACAGCAGCAACCTTCCCTCTCTTGCCAGAGTGCGCACCCCGGCCATTACCCTGCTGCTGCTCGGCCTGATGGGCTGGACCTTCGCCAGCCAAGGGGCCATGACCGTCCTGCTGATGCTGCTGCCCCTGTTGCTTATTGGCGGAGCCTACTGGCGCGAGCTCTTTGCCCTGCCCCACTATCTGCAGCAACTGGGCCGCGAATATGACAGTCTGACCCGGCTGGTCTACTCCGGTGACAACCCCGGCGCCATTGCCGATTTTCATATCAAGATGCTGCAGGCCCGCATCCGAACCGTGTTGGGGCGGATCAATGATGCCACGGCACCTCTGCAAACCCTGGCCATCAATCTGAAGCAGGCCTCTCATCAAGCCTGTCTCGATATCAACGAGCAAGATGCCCAGACCCAGCAGATGGCTACGGCTATGACTCAGATGGCCAACACAGCTCACGAAATCGCCCGCAACATTCAGGACTCCAACGGTCAGGTCAACGAAGCTCGCAATCGTTGTGAACAAACCAACCAGCAGTTGAACCAGACCGAGCAACAGATCGAACAGCTCGCCAAACAGGCAGAGCTGGCGTTCAACTCGGCGGTAGAGCTCGCCAGTGAATCCGAACGGATTGGCAGTGTCATGGGCGAGATCCAGGGCATCGCCGAGCAGACTAACCTGCTGGCCCTCAACGCGGCCATCGAAGCCGCTCGCGCCGGGGAGCAGGGCCGTGGTTTTGCGGTAGTCGCAGACGAGGTGCGTACTCTATCGACCCGCACCCACAAGGCGACCGAGCAGATCCTGGGCAGCATCAAGCAGATCCAGCACACTCTGGGACGCTGGAAGGGGATGATGCAGGAGAACCTGCAACAGACCCGCGCATGTGCCGAGATGACCCGCCAGGGCGCCAGCAGCCTCCATACCGTGCTGGCAGAGATAGAGCTGGTCACCGAACACTCCACCCAGATCGCCACCGCTGCAGAGCAGCAACAAGCGGTCGTGGAGGAGATCAGCCGCAGTATCCACCAGATCTCCGAGTACTCCCACGCCAACAGTCAGAAGATGCTGGATGTCGATCACTCCAGTCAGGCTCTGCTGGAACGGGCCAAGCAACTGAAGGGGCTTAGCCAGACCTTCGGCTGAATCATTGCCAGCCCCATGACAGAAGCGCCACAATGGCGCTTCTGTTGTTTTTGACGAATCGGGTCTATGAGCATTGAACCAAGTCCATCCCCATTGAACAAAACGGCCCGTATCGAAGCGATCATCGCCCTGATCCCGGCAGGCCGGGTGGTCAGCTATGGTCAGGTGGCCGATCTGGCGGGGCTGCCCGGACGGGCAAGACTGGTGGGCAAGGTGCTGCGGGAAACCGACAAGGTACTGCCCTGGCATCGGGTGCTGGGCGCAGCGGGCACCATCTCGTTACCGAAAGGATCGCCAGGCTTTGCCGAACAGACGGGACGCCTGCAGCAGGAGGGGGTCGTGGTGATCGGGGGGAGGGTCAGAATGAAGGAGTGGCAATGGCAGCCCGATCTGGCCGAGCTGCTTTTTCTACTGCCGTTTTGAGGGGATCACAGCCGGATCACTCCAGCGGCGCCAGGATCTCGTCGCTGCGCACCTGCACCGGTATGGTCTCATCCGCTCGCTGCAGCAGCACCAGCAGGCTCTGCCGGTCCACTTCCAGCACATAGGCCGCCCCTTCACGGGTCATGCAGCTCATGCCCGGCCGGATCTCGTTAATCTCCATCTCAACCTCCTTGTCTACTTCGCGATTGACGACAGCTGCACTCCTTGCAGCTGTCTCAGTATACCGCTATCCATAAGCAAAGAGGCCCCTTGTCGGGGCCTCTTTTCATCACGCTTTTTTAGCCTTTGGCAAACTCTCTTGCCAGGTACCGTTGTCGTAGTGAGCGGTCCAACCGGTCGCCTTGCCGTTGACCTCGCTCATCACGTACTGCTCCTTGGTCTTGCGACTGAAGCGCACGATGGCGGGGTTGCCGTCCGGATCGGTGAGCGGGGCACCGGCCAGATACTTGTGCTTGGCGGAGATGCGATCCTTGAAGCGCTTGAGCTCTTCCACCAGCGGCGCGCGGGTCTCGCGGGATTTGGGGAAGTTGCTGGCCGCCAGGAACAGACCGGCAGCCCCGTCGCGCAGCACAAAGTGAGCATCGGACTGGGTGCACTTGAGCTCCGGCAGCGGCACCGGATCCTCCTTCGGCGGCGCGATGTCGCCGTTTTTCAGGATCTTGCGGGTGTTCTTGCAGGTCTCGTTGGTGCAGCCCATGTACTTGCCGAAACGGCCGTTCTTGAGCTGCATCTCGGCTCCGCAACGGTCGCACTCGATGCTCGGCCCTTCGTAGCCCTTGAGCTTGAACTGGCCCTTCTCGATCTCGTAGCCATCGCAATCCGGGTTGCGACCACAGACGTGCAGCTTGCGACTGTCGTCGATGATGTAGGCATCCATCGCAGTGCCACAGACACCGCAGCGGTGCTTGGCGCGCAGCGCTTCGGTTTCCGCCTCTTCGCCGTCAGTGGCGGAGACAAACTCGTCGGCAGAGACCAGGTTGATGGTCTTCTTGCAGCGCTCTTTGGGCGGCAGAGCATAGCCGGAGCAACCAAGGAACACGCCGGTGGTGGCGGTACGAATACCCATCTTGCGGCCGCAATCCGGGCAGTCGATGTCGGTCATCACCATCTGGTTGGCACGCATGCCGCCCTCTTCGGGCGCCTTGTCGGCCTTCTCCAGCTCCTGGGTAAACTCGGCGTAGAAGGCGTCGAGCACCTTCTTCCACTCAAGACTCCCTTCGGCGATGCCATCGAGCTTGTCTTCCATCTTGGCCGTGAACTCGTAGTTCATCAGCTCGACGAAGTTCTCCACCAGGCGATCGGTGACGATCTCGCCCATCTTCTCGGCGAAGAAACGGCGGCTCTCGACCCGCACATATCCGCGATCAACGATGGTGGAGATGATGGATGCGTAGGTAGAGGGACGACCAATGCCGCGTTTTTCCAGCTCGCGCACCAGCGCGGCTTCGGTGAAACGGGCAGGCGGCTTGGTGAAGTGCTGGCGCGGATCCAGCTTGATCAGCTTCAGCACCTCGCCCACGGTCACCGCCGGCAGCTGACTATCTTCGCCCTTGCGACCCATCGGCGGCAGGGCCTTGGTCCAACCGGCGAAGCGCAGGGTACGGCCACGAGCCTTGAGCTCGAACTCACCCGCCTTGACGGTCAGGGTGGAGGAATCGTACTGAGCCGGGGTCATCTGGCAAGCAACGAACTGACGCCAGATGAGGTCGTACAGACGCATGGCATCCGGCTCCATCCCTTCCAGCATCTCGGCAGTCACCTGTACGTTGGAGGGACGGATCGCCTCGTGCGCTTCCTGAGCATTGGCCTTGGCGCCATACAGATTCGGCTCGGCAGGCAGATAGGCCGCGCCATACTGCTCGCCGATATATTCACGCACCGCCTCAACCGCCTCTTTGCTGAGGTTGGTGGAGTCGGTACGCATATAGGTGATGTAACCCGCTTCATAGAGACGCTGGGCCATCATCATGGTTTTCTTGACCCCGAAGCTCAGACGGGTAGAGGCCGCCTGCTGCAGGGTGGAGGTGATAAACGGCGCGGACGGTTTGGAGCCGGTCGGCTTGTCTTCCCGGTTCACCACCTTGTAGTCGACCCCTTTCAGGGCTGCGACAGCGGCGAAGGTCTCGGCCTGGGTCACCGGCTTGAAGTCGGCACCGTTGCGGCTGACCACTTCCATCCGCAGATCGCTCTTGTCGGCGGTCAGCAGGTCGGCATTGAGATCCCAGAACTCGACCGGAACGAACGCCTTGATTTCGCGCTCTTTATCGACGATGAGACGCACCGCGACAGACTGCACCCGACCGGCGGAGAGACCGCGGGCCAGCTTTTTCCACAGCAGCGGGGAGACCATGTAACCCACCACGCGGTCGAGGAAACGACGGGCCTGCTGGGCATTGACGCGGTCAATATTGAGTTCGGACGGCTGGGCGAACGCCTCCTTGATGGCGCTCTTGGTGATTTCGTTAAACACCACGCGCTTGTAGCGGCTGTCGTCGCCACCGATGATCTCGCGCAGGTGCCAGGCGATCGCCTCTCCTTCTCTATCCAAGTCGGTTGCGAGATAGATGGTGTCTGCCTTCTCGGCCAGACTTTGCAACTCGCTGACCACCTTCTCCTTGCCGGGCAAAATCTGGTAGTTAGCCTGCCAGCCAGCGGTCGGATTGATACCCATCCGGGCAAACAGGGCCTTGCGATCCTTGGCAGCCTTCTCGGATTCGCTCAACTTGATGCCGCGAATGACAGGTTTCTTGGGCTCGGTGCTGGCGCTGCCGCTGGTGGGCAGATCGCGAACATGACCAACGCTGGATTTCACCACGTAGTCCTTGCCCAGATATTTGTTGATCGTCTTGGCCTTGGCCGGAGACTCCACTATGACCAGTGATTTGCCCATGCTGTAACTATTATCCTCATTGCACCCGACGGGGTTGGTGTGCGGTTTTGTGGGGCTGTATAAGAGATTTGGCGCGAAAAAGCAATCTTGTGAGCAAATTTGCCTGACCAGCCCGAACCACACGGCTTCTTTTATTGCTTCTTTATTTATTAATGCGAAGGCAACAGGCCGGACGCAACCGCTTTTTCAATTTTCTGCCATACCGCCCCTCTTTTTATATCTGAAACGACATAAAAACGTCTGCTGGTTACCGGCTTGTTACAAAAACATAAAATCTCTTTATAATGGCCCAACCCCGACGCATTGTGCGCGGAAGGAACCGCTACCCATCATAAAAATCGAAAGGATGTACTCAATGAAGCACTTCGAGGTCAATTTCGACGGTCTGGTCGGCCCGACTCATAACTATGCCGGCCTCTCCTACGGCAACGTTGCCTCCCAGAGCAATGCCCTGGAGGCTTCCAATCCGAAAGAGGCCGCCAAACAGGGGTTGCGCAAGATGAAGGCGCTGACCGAACTTGGCATGACTCAGGGGGTACTGGCGCCACAAGAGCGCCCTGACCTCGCCACCCTGCGCCGCCTCGGCTTCACCGGCAATGATGCCCGAGTGCTGGAACAGGCCGCCAAGCAGGCTCCTGCCGTACTGGCTGCCTGCTATTCGGCCTCCAGCATGTGGACCGCCAATGCCGCCACCGTCTCTCCCAGTGCCGATACCCAGGATGGCCGCATTCACTTCACCCCCGCCAACCTGACCAACAAGTTTCACCGCTCCCTGGAGCCGGACGTCACGGGCCGCATCCTGCGCGCCGTGTTCAACAATGATCGCCACTTCAGCCACCACCTCCATCTGCCGGAGAATGACCACTTCGGCGACGAGGGGGCAGCCAACCACACCCGCCTCTGCCGCGCCTATGGCGAGGCGGGGGTCGAGCTGTTCGTCTATGGCCGCAGCGCCTTTGACTACTCCCGCCCGGCGCCGAAGCGCTACCCGGCCCGCCAGACCCTGGAGGCAAGCCAGGCCATCGCCCGCCTGCATGGCCTTGGCGAGGAGAGCGTGGTGTTTATTCAGCAAAACCCGGAGGTGATCGATCAGGGGGTATTCCATAACGATGTGATCGCGGTGGGCAACCAGAACGTGCTCTTCTTTCACCAACAAGCGTTCCTCAACACCGAAGCGGTGCTGACCGAAATCCGCGGCAAGTTTGGCGAAGGAGATTTGCACTTTATCGAAGTGCCAACCGCCGAGGTATCCGTGCTGGATGCGGTGAAATCCTACCTGTTCAACACCCAGATCCTCACCCTGCCGAGCGGCGAGATGGCCATCATCGCCCCCACCGAGTGCCGCGACAATCCGGCGGTCTCTGCCTATCTCGGCAAACTGCTGACACAAGCTACCCCGATCAAGGCGGTCCATTATATGGATGTGAAACAGAGCATGCGCAATGGTGGCGGCCCCGCCTGCCTGCGACTGCGGGTTGCCATGAACGATCAGGAACTCGCCGCGGTCAATCCGGCCTGCCTTATCAACGACAGCCAGTTTGCCCGCCTCGATGGCTGGGTCGATCGCCACTACCGTGACCGCCTGACCCTCGACGATCTGCGGGATCCGGCACTGGTGCAGGAGTCCCGCAGCGCACTGGACGAGCTGACCCAGATCCTGAAACTGGGTTCGGTCTACCCATTCCAGCGCTAGATGTGATGCCCGGCAAGACCGCCGACACTGGCGGTCTTCTGCTATCTGCCTGTCTTCAGCGCGATCGCCAACTTGCACAGATGCTGTTTTGTGCAGAAAAGCAGCGCACAACTTGCTGATAAGCTTGAATTTTGAGCTGGATGTATCAAAAAATCGACGAACAGTCATTTTTTACTGCCAGATGCCTCATCAAGGGGTTCACAAAGCCTCTGGATCTGATAGTATGCGCCTCGCACTTGGGGAGGGGTTCCCGAGCGGCCAAAGGGATCAGACTGTAAATCTGACGGCTCTGCCTTCGAAGGTTCGAATCCTTCTCCCTCCACCATTCAAGTGCAAAGTAGTGACAATCAGGAAATACCCCGTGGAGGGGTTCCCGAGCGGCCAAAGGGATCAGACTGTAAATCTGACGGCTCTGCCTTCGAAGGTTCGAATCCTTCTCCCTCCACCATTTCCCTGATTGCAATGGCTGAATACAATTTGCTTTGCCCCCTGTGGAGGGGTTCCCGAGCGGCCAAAGGGATCAGACTGTAAATCTGACGGCTCTGCCTTCGAAGGTTCGAATCCTTCTCCCTCCACCATCATTCAAGAAAACCCGGCCTCGCGCCGGGTTTTCGCTTTCTGCTATCCCCTCACACTTTTTCGGCATTGTCAGATCTGACAGTTGCAATTGCATCCCATCTTGCTCATCGTGGCATCATCGACATCAGAGTGTTCACATCATGTTTGAAGTCTGGGACGAGCATGGTCACGCCACCGGTCTGACACTGCAGGCGCTCAAAGTCAGAATCAGCAACGACTATCAGGGTGATCTGATGGTGCGCTACAGCAACAAGCTGGGACTCCCAACGACCCTCTTTCTGACCATTCATCAGGGCGTTGCCTATCAACGCTTCAAAGCGGGCTCGCCAAAACTGGATTGGGAATGGCTGGCCACCGCAGGCAATGGCCACAGCCCCCGCAATTTTATGAGCGAACAGTTCCCCGATTTTCAACTCGCACTGGATAATTGAAGATCAGCAACTATTGCTAACCCACCATCACAGATTACCCAAAAACTGATTTTCCATTCGCATGATATTCCTGCCAAATTGCATGATGACGTGGGGGCGAGTACAATCTCGCACCCCGAATATCCGGCGCATCTTCTTTAGATAACCCCGGATATGCCGTCATCGGGTCGCGCTGCATTGAGCCTCCTCTCGAAGGGCATCTTGCACCGCAACTCAACCACTACGATGCCATCAGGTGGCATCGTCCTGATTTGCAATCAGATATAAAGAGTCCGCCATGTTTAAACCAGAATTGCTCTCCCCCGCAGGTTCCCTCAAGAACATGCGTTACGCCTATGCCTATGGCGCCGATGCCGTCTATGCCGGTCAGCCCCGCTACAGCCTGCGGGTGCGCAACAACGAATTCGATCACGAAAACCTGCAGCTGGGCATCAACGAAGCCCATGCGCTGGGCAAGCAGTTCTATGTGGTGGCCAACATCCAGCCCCACAACTCCAAGCTCAAGACCTTTATCCGCGACATGCGCCCTGTGGTGGAGATGAAGCCGGATGCGCTGATCATGTCCGACCCCGGCCTTATCATGATGATGCGCGAAGCCTTCCCGGACATGCCCATTCATCTGTCGGTGCAGGCCAACGCGGTCAACTGGGCCACGGTGAAGTTCTGGCATCAGATGGGCCTGACCCGCGCCATCCTCTCCCGCGAGCTGTCGCTGGACGAGATCGAAGAGATCCGCATGCAGGTACCGGAGATGGAGCTGGAGGTGTTCGTCCACGGGGCGCTGTGCATGGCCTACTCCGGCCGCTGCCTGCTCTCTGGATACATCAACAAGCGTGACCCCAACCAGGGCACCTGCACCAACTCCTGCCGCTGGGAGTACAAGGTGCACGAAGGTAAAGAAGATGACGTGGGCCAGATCGTCCACCGTCAGGAGCCGATCAAAGTGCGTCCGGACAACACGCTAGGCCTTGGCAAGCCGACCGATGCGCTGGTGCTGCTGGAAGAGTCCAACCGCCCGGGCGAGTACATGAGCGCGTTCGAGGACGAGCACGGCACCTACATCATGAACTCCAAGGACTTGCGCGCCGTCGAGCACGTCGAGCGACTGACCAAGATGGGCGTTCATTCCCTGAAAATCGAAGGGCGCACC
The DNA here is from genome assembly GCF_001728955.1 of Aeromonas sp. DNP9. Lineage (NCBI taxonomy): Bacteria > Pseudomonadati > Pseudomonadota > Gammaproteobacteria > Aeromonadales > Aeromonadaceae > Aeromonas > Aeromonas sp. DNP9. Next base: position 88,100 of record NZ_LYSQ01000002.1, read on the forward strand.
AAGTCTTTCTATTACTGCGCCCGTACCGCTCAGGTCTATCGCAAGGCCATCGACGATGCAGTGGCGGGTCGTCCGTTTGACCGCAGCCTGATGGGCACCCTCGAAAATCTGGCCCACCGCGGCTACACCGAGGGCTTCCTGCGCCGTCACAACCACAGCGAATACCAGAACTACGACTACGGCTACTCTGTCTCCGACACCCAGCAGTTTGTCGGCGAGATCACCGGTCGCAAAGGTGACATGGTCGAGGTCGAGGTGAAGAACAAGTTCCTGGTGGGCAACAACCTGGAGCTGATGACCCCGCAGGGCAACGTCCGTTTCAATCTGGAGCAGATGGAGAACCGCAAGGGGGAGCTTATCGATACCGCACCGGGCAACGGTCACGTGGTCTATGTGCCGGTCCCGAAAGATCTGGATGTGAACTACGGCATTTTGCTGCGCAATCTGGGCGATAGCCAGGATACCCGCAACCCGCACACGGCGGCCTGAGATGGCGTTGCTCATCACCGACAAGTGCATCAACTGTGACATGTGCGATCCAGAGTGCCCCAACCAGGCTATCAGCCTGGGTGAGGAGATCTACGAGATCGACCCCAGTCGCTGCACCGAGTGCGTCGGTCACTATGAGAAGCCGACCTGCATCAGTGTCTGCCCTATCGACTGCATCATCTGGGATCCCGCTCATGTGGAGACCGAAGATCAGCTGATGGAGAAGTTTGTGCGGATGCACAGGCAGTAAAACGAAAAAAAGGCCGAGCAATCGGCCTTTTTTGATCCTGCGTGCAGCGACTGGCCATCACTTTTCAACCAACCGGATCAGTTTGTCCAGCTCCCGCTGGGCTTCCAGCATCCGGGTCTGAGACTCCTCCAGCCTGGCCTGCCGCTTGGCAATCTTCTCCGGTTTGCCACTGACTCTCGCCTCCTGCAGCTCGAGCAGGCGCTCATCCACCTCGCCGCGCAGTTTGTTAACCCGCTCTTTCTGCTCCTTGAGCAGACCTTCATCAGTACAGTTGGCCTTGATATTGCGCGCTGCCTGTTCGAGCCCGGCAATCTGCCCGGCATTGTTGTGTGCTTTGGCAAACACCAGCTGGTCATTGACGGCCTGCAGACGGGCCTTGCAACCGACCGCCTCACTGCCAAAGGCCTGACCCGCCAATAGCAGCAAGCCGGCTCCCAATACTTTCCACATCTCGATTCATCCGGTCTTGTTTGCGAGCTGACCATAAAAACCTCGATCGACAGCAGGGTCAAGCAAGTGGGAAAAAGGTGCGACAGAAGTTGTGCGACATCACGCAATTGGCACCCTGTTGGTTCTACAATGGCGCTCTTTCCAATCGGGAGTCTGTTATGAATCAACAAATTGTGGTCATTGCCAACGGAGCACCCTATGGCAGCGAATCCCTGTTCAACGCCCTGCGTCTCGCTATCGCCCTCAACGAACAGGGGGGGGCCAGCCTGAAGCTGTTCCTGATGTCCGATGCGGTGAGCGCGGCGCTGGCCGGTCAGGCACCGGCCGAGGGGTACAACCTGCGCCAGATGCTGGAGATCCTGCTGGCTCAGGGCGTCACCATTCGCCTGTGCAAGACCTGCACCGATGCTCGTGGCATCACCGCCCTGCCACTGATCGAGGGGATTGAGGTCGGCACCCTGCCGATGCTGGCCCAGTGGACCCTGGCTGCCGACAAGGTGCTGACCTTCTAATCTCCCCCTCCGGATCTCTTGCCCCTTTAGCCTTCACCTGACCCTCCATGGCCCCCGCCACGCGGGGGCATTGCGTGCGCACCCGCCCAACTGACTACACTATCAATTGAGACTCTTTCTTGCTTGTCCCACCTCACGGACAGCACAACGCCCAGCCATAGAGCGAGGACGACGATGAATCCGACCGAACAGACTCTGCTTGAGCAGATGAGGATCACCGAATTCGAGATTGCTCATCGCAAGGAGTTATTGCTGCTCAATGAACAGGATGTGGCGCGGTTGGCAAGTTACTGCAGCAAGATAGAGCCACGGATCGATGCCCTGGTGGATCGCTTCTACCAGCAACAGACAGCCATCACCGAAATCGCCCTGCTGATCGGCGATGCCGACACCCTCATCCGGCTGCGCACCGCGCAACGGCGTTATGTGCTCGATCTCTTCAGCGGCCATTACGATCTGGAGTACGTCAACAACCGGCTGCGGATCGGGCTGGTTCACAAGCGGATCGGGGTCGAGCCGAAGCTCTATCTGGCCGCCATCAACACCCTCAAGGCCCTGCTTATCGAAGATATATTCGAGCAACTCCACGATGAACCGGAGCGCCTCGCCATGCTGGCGGCACTGGACAAACTCTTTCTGTTCGACATCACCCTGGTCTTCGAAACCTATATTCGCAGTCTGGTGTCGGAAATAGAGTCCTCCAGAGAGAAGTCGGAGAACTATGCCAAGAGTCTGGAGCAGAAAGTGCGCGAGCGTACCAGGCAGCTGGAGGAGCTGAACCGCACCGATGCCCTGACCGGATTGCTCAACGTTCGCCACCTCAACGAGCTGTTGCTGCTGAGCCTGCGCACCTGTCAGCGCCGTGCCGAACCCATGGCCATCGCCTATCTCGATATCGACAACTTCAAGCAAATCAACGATACCGAAGGTCACCAGCGCGGAGACGAGATCCTGCGCATCGTCGGCCACTGCATCCGTCAGGTCTTTCGCGCCGAAGACAGCTGCTTTCGTTATGGGGGAGATGAGTTCTGCCTGATCCTGCCCAACTGCAACGAGAGTCAGGCGCGGGATATCTATCTCAAACGATTGGTCAACACCGTCAAGGAGCAGCTGGGCGATCTCACCCTCAGTATCGGCATCGTGCAGACCGGGCCGGAGCACTACGACGACGGGCTAAACCTGATCCGGCTCGCCGACGAGAGGATGTACGCAGCCAAGAAGGCGCTCAAAGAGAAGACGCCGGGTAGCACGCACTGAACATTCAGCATCACAGATCCCCGCATTAACCGGGTCAGCTCCGCTCAACCACAGACGTGGCCACAGCGGGACGCTGTACTCTGGCCCCCCACTCATAGAGCGCAAAAATCGCCACACAAAGCAGCGCCATCAGCACATAGAGCAACTGGCCGCTCCACTGTTCGAGGATCCAGCCGCCCAGCAGGGCACCTGCGGCCCCTCCCAACCCGGCCAGTGCACTGGCGCCAAAATAGCTTCCCTTGAGGTGGGTGGGGGCCATCTGGTCGATCAGCACGTTAAGCAGGGGGAACAGGATGGTCTCGCCGATGCTGAGCAGCAGCACGGCGCCAAACCAGTGGCTGCGCACCATCGGGTCCCCCAGCGCGAAGAGCAGCTGGGCCGCCAGAAAGAGCGCCATGCCGATATGAAGCCGTACCCGCACCGGCCAGCGCGACAACAAACGCAGCAGCGGAAATTGCAGCAGCACCACGGTCAGGGCATTGGTCGCCACCAGCAGAGCAACCAGCTCGGCCACCTGCGGCATACCGGCCCGAGTCAGGTATTGCACCAGCGGCGAGTGAAACTGGGAGTAGACCAGCACCATCAGGAGATTGGCCATCACCAGCAGCAGGAAGGCGCGATCCGCCAGCAACACCTTGATGGCATCCCGCAAGCCGGGCCCGGCAGTCCCCGGCTTGCCTGTGCTGCCAGCCCGGCGAAAGCCCCAGCCAAAGGCCAGCGCCAGCAGCAAATAGCTCACCACCAGAAACAGGAAGGTCTCCTGCTGGGCGTTGATCCCGAGGGTCACCCCGAGCAGCGGCCCCAACGCGGCCCCCAGGTTGAGCAGAAAATAGCGCAGGTGCAGTGCCAGCTCCCGCGCTTTGGCCGAGGCCAGACTGTCAGCCATCAGCGCCTTGCCGGGCGCATCGATGAGCCCCGACGAGAGGCCGCTGCCCATCACCCCGACCCCGAGCCAGAACACCGCATGGGAGAAACCGAGCAGGCCGAAACAGATCATCGCCACCAGACAACCGGCCAGCAGTATGCTGCGCCGTCCGAAGCGATCAGAGAGCCAGCCGCCGTAAAAACTGACCAGGGTAGAGAGGGCCATCGAGCCACCCAGCAACAGGCCGATGAAGGTGGCCGAAAGGTCATAGTCACGATAGAGCAGAATGGAGAGGAAAGGCCACACCATGTAGTAGCTGGTACGCACCATGAAGGTGCCCAGAATGACGATCCAGACCAGCGGGGTAAATTGCCTGAAGGTGCTCCATGACATCGCTATGCTCCATGCCCCGCAGCTCTTACCACAAGATCCTGTCATAAACGGGGAAAGCATTCAGTTGTAACAGAGGGCCTCAATAGAAACAACCCTCGCTCACCGACAAGGTGCAACCGGATGCAAAAAGGCCAGCCGATGGGCATCGGCTGGCCTTTTTATCGCAGGATTTCCCTCGGGCTAGCGCCAGGGGCTCTGCTGCCACAGACGCCCCAGTCCGGCTTCCAGCGCCTGCGCGCCCTGCTGCCCCAGCTTTTGGGTCAGGCTTTTTGGCTTGCGATAGCTGATGCCGATCACCTTGTGGTGGCTGGCCTGCGCCAGCAGGTAGTCATCGCTGGTGCAGAGGGTATCCACCAACCCCAGCCCCTTGGCCTGACTCGCCAGCCAGTGCTCGCCGGTCGTGACCTGATCGATATCGAGTTGCGGGCGGTGTTCTGCCACAAAGGCCTTGAAGCGCTCGTGGATCGCCGCCAGCTCCTCGCGAAACTTCTCGCGCCCCAGATCGTCGTTCTCACCGAACATGGTGATGGTGCGCTTATACTGACCGGCGGTGTGCATCTCGAATTCGATGTCGTGCTTTTTCAACAACTTGTTGAAGTTCGGCATCTGGGCGATCACCCCGATGGAGCCGACGATGGCAAAGGGGGCAGCCAGGATCTTGTCCGCCACGCAGGCCATCATGTAGCCGCCGCTCGCCGCCACCTTATCGATAGCCACGGTGAGCTTGATGTCACGATCGCGCAGCCGCTGCAGCTGGGAAGCGGCCAAGCCGTAGCCATGCACTACGCCACCACCGGATTCAAGCCGCAGCAGCACCTCGTCGCCGGGCTGGGCGACACCAATCACCGCACTCACCTCCTCGCGCAGGGAGGCCACCTCTTTGGCATCCATGCTGCCGTTGAAGTCGAGCACGAACAGGCGGCTGCGCTCATCACCGGCCTTGGCGCGCTTTTTCTGCTCCTCTTTCTGCTGCTTTTCCAGCACCTTGCGCTCTGCCTTGCTGGCAAGCGCGCTCTTGAGCGCAAACTGCCCCTGCTCCAGCTCGCTCGAGAGATCGGTCACCACCAGCTCACCCTTGCGCGCTTTCGGCTGGCGAGTGCTGACGATCATCAGGATGATGGCGCCGATGGCCAGCAGGAAGGTCACTGTCTTGGCCAGAAACAGGCCATATTCGGTCAGAAATGTCACGATGGACTCCAGAATGGATCGGTTTTCGTCACATTCTAGGGAGTTTGATGGAGGCGCGCAAAAAATCGCAGCCAGTGACCGGAAAAACCAACCCGAGCATCACAACCTCTCTATTTTCTTCACATTTTTCTTGCCGCTGGCTGGTCAAACAGGCGCGCGGATCAGTACACTTGGCGCCGATTGCCATGCACTTATGGCCGGAATTTGTTAACAGGAGTTGTCATGCTCGATTATCAGGCACCCCGCGATCTGCTCAAGGATAAAGTCATTCTGGTCACCGGTGCCGGCGACGGGATCGGCCGCGAAGCCGCCCTCACCTACGCCGCTCACGGTGCCACCGTGATCCTGCTCGGCCGCACCAGCGCCAAACTCGAAGCCGTGTATGACCAGATTGAAGCGGCCGGTTATCCGCTGCCCGCCATCGTGCCGGTGGATCTGAAAGGGGCCACCGCCGCCCACTACCGCGGCATGGCCGAAACCTTCGCCCAGCAGTTTGGCCGCCTCGATGGCGTGCTGTTCAACGCCGGTCTGCTCGGCACCCTCTCTCCGTTTGAACACATTCAGGAGAAGGAGTGGGACGAGGTGATGCAGGTCAACGTCAAATCGGAATTCCTGCTGACCCAGGCGCTGCTACCGCTGCTGCGCCAGACTGCCAAGGCGCAGGGCGATGCCTCCATCGTCTACACCTCCTCCAGCGTGGGGCGCAAGGGGCGCGCCTACTGGGGCACCTATGCCATCTCCAAATTTGCCATCGAGGGGATGATGGAAGTGCTGGCCGACGAGCTTGAGAACACAGGTGTGCGGGTCAATACCCTCAACCCGGGCGGTACCCGCACCAAGATGCGCGCCAGCGCCTTCCCGGCGGAAGATCCCATGAACCTCAAGACTCCGGCCGACCTGATGCCGCTCTACCTCTACCTGATGGGGTCGGACAGCCGCGGCAAAACCGGCCAGACCTTTGTGGCTCAGCCAAAATAAACAGGCGGCTCAGCCCAAATAAATCAATAAAATACCCAGAGTGTTGTGCGGCAGGGGTTAAATTGAATAGGGGGCACAGGCTCCCTGTTCGAACCACTGACCATTCTATCTCCAATCAGGTTGAACTATGTTTCGTCCCAAGAGCACGTTTGAGCAATGGCGGATCTTTCAGGCGGTGGTCGACTGCGGCGGCTACGCCCAGGCGGCCGAGGCGCTGAACAAGAGCCAGTCCTCCCTCAATCATGCGGTTGCGAAGTTGCAGCAGAGTCTGGGGGTGCCCTTGCTGGAGGTGCGCGGCCGCAAGGCGGTGCTGACCCCGGCGGGCGAGATCTTCCTCAAGCGGGCCCGTCAGTTGAGCCAACAGGTGGAAGAGCTGGAGAATCTGGCCAACAACCTGGAGCGGCAGTGGGAGCCGCAGATCAACCTCTATGTCTCGGCGCTGCAGCCAAGGGATCGCCTCTATCAGGCGCTGGCCAGCTTCTATCCCCGCAGCCGGGGTTGCCGGGTCAACCTGCACGAACGTATTCACTGCCACTTCAACGCCCTGCAACCGGGGGATCTGATGCTCTCCGAGCACCTGCCCGGCGATCGCACCGGTCTGCTGCTGGACGAGGTGTGCCTGCTGCCCCTCTGCGCCGCCAACCATCCGCTGGCACAAGAGGAGGGGGCGATCCGCAGCGATGTATTGACCAGCCACAACCAGATCAGCCTTCACCCCCCCATTCACCGCTCGGTGGACTGGAACGATGCGGATGACACCGGCTGGAAGGCGACCCACTACCACGAAGTGCTCGCCATGCTGCGCCTCGGCCTCGGCTATGCCTGGCTGCCGCGCCATCTGGTAGAGCGGGAGTTGGCGGAAGGTTCACTCATACAGCTGGATCTGGAAAGCGGCAACGAGCGCCACCTCTATACCTACCTGCTGACCCTCTCCCCCGAATCCCTCGGCCCCGCGACCGAGCTGCTGCTGCGCTGCCTGCGCAACGAATATCAGGGCGAATCAGCGCCGCTCCCGCACGCCCACTCCCAGCACGATAAATAACAGCCAGCTCCCCCGTCAGACGTTGGGCACCCGCCAGCTGGCGGCCAGTGCCACCAGTGCCAATCCCAACGCCACCATAAAGACCCCGTGGAAACTCCACACCTCCGCCACCACACCGGCGATGGCCCCTGCCATGATGGAGCCGGTGCGGATGCTGTTGGCAAACAGGGTGGTCGCCACCCCGGCTCGCCCCGGCATCAGATCCTGAAAGTAAGACATGCCGATCCCCGCCACGATACCGATGAAGATGGCGTTGAACAGCTGCAAGGCGATCAGAGCGTATTGATCGGTGAGGGTTACCAGACCTGTGTAAAAGGCCGCGCCAGCCAGCACCGCCAGCAACATCATGGGGCGCTTGCCAAAACGGGCCGTGTAGTAACCCGCCAGCAGCATGAATGGGATCTCCAGCGCCGCCGCCGTGCCCATCAGGATACCGGCAAGCTTCTCATCCATCCCGAGCTCCCGGGTGATGTAGAGCGGCATATTGATGAGGTACATGCTGTTGCAGGTCCACATCAGGGTGGAGGCGATAAAGAGCGCCCGCACCGCCGGATCCCGCCAGCTGCTGACCCGCTCGGTCTCTTCGGCCATTTTGGGCAGCGGCAGAGAGGGCAGCCAGCGCCACACCACCAGGGCACAGAGCAGATAGGCCAGTGCCGAGGCCAGGTACATCAGCTCAAAACCGTAGCCGATGGCCAGCGCGAAGGCGATGGGTGGGCCGATGACCCAGGCCAGCGAAAACTGGGCCCGCATCACCGAGCTGAACATGTCAGCCCGCCGGTTGCGGCTGTCAGAATACTCCCGCGCCAGCGCAAACAGCTGGGGACTGGCCGTGGCCGCCAGCGCCGCAAGCATGACCCCCAGACTCGACAGCAACCAGTAGTTGCGGTTCCAGGCAAACAGCAAGGAGAGCGCTACCCCGGCAAAGCAGCAGCGCAGGATCAGTCGCTTGCGATCCCCCTTGTTGTCAGAGCGATGGCCCAGCCACTGGCTGACCAGAATGCCCACCACGGCGTTGATGGTATAGAAGAGCCCGACCAGAAAGGGGCGCACATGCACCTCTTCGGCCAGAAACAGACTTAAGGTGGGCACCTGCAGTGCCACCGCGACGCCGGTCATAAAGGTCACGGCAAGAAATGAAAGAGAGACGGGATCCGGGCGTTTGACCGCCGCTATCGACAAGCTCATAGGGTTACCACTGGTTGGAGGGACGATACGGGCTAACGGGCGGCAGCCGTATGAAAATTCGGCGCCTATCTTATGTCACTATCAAGAGCGGGCTCAAGGATGCATAAGCAGGTGTGCGCCTTGCGAGGGAGGCCGCGACCCCGTAGAGTGAAAGCCCATCCTGCCAGCACAAGGAGTTCGCATGTTTGATTTTGATCAGGAAGTAGACCGCAGTGGCACCATGAGCCTTAAATGGGACAAGTACAAGGGTCAGGATGTGCTGCCCATGTGGGTTGCCGATACCGACTTTGTCTCCCCCCCGTCCGTGATTGAGGCGTTGACCAAACGAGTCGCCCACGGCATTTTCGGCTATTCACGCCCCTCGCCGCGCCTGATCGAACTCATTATCGAACGGATGGCGACCCGCTATGGCTGGGCTATCGAGCCCGAATGGCTGGTGTTCCTGCCCGGCGTGGTGCCGGGGCTCAACCTTGCCTGCAAGGCGTGGAGCCAGCATGGCCGTGGCATCATCACCCCCAAGCCGGTCTACTACCCCTTCCTGCAGGCGCCGGGCTTCAATGATCGCCCCCTGCTCACCGTGCCGATGATTGAAGAGGCGGGTCGTTGGGTGCTGGATCTGGCAGAGCTTGAGCGTCAGGCCCCCGCCGCAGATCTGCTGCTGCTCTGCAACCCACACAACCCGGGCGGCACCATCTTCACCCGTGGCGAGCTGCTGGCCATCGATGCCATCGCCGCGCGCCACAATCTGGTGATCTGCTCCGATGAAATCCACTGCGATCTGCTGCTGGATAAAAACGCCCGCCACATTCCCTACGGCGCCATCAGTGCACAAGCGGCCGAGCGCTGCGCGGTGATGATGGCCCCGAGCAAGACCTTCAATATCGCCGGTCTCTGCTGCTCCTTCGCCATTATCCCCAACGCCCGTCTGCGCTTCAGGCTGCAGCAGGCGATGCGCGGCATCAGCGCCGACGTCAACCTGCTGGGCTTTGTCGCCGCCGAAGCAGCCTATGAGGGTGGCGAACAGTGGCTGACCGAGCAACTCGACTATCTGGCGGCCAATCTGGCCCTGATCCAGCAGGCGGTTGCCCGCTGGCCCGGCGTCAAGCAGGCCAACCATCAGGCGACGTATCTGGCCTGGATCAATGTGAGCGCCCTTGGCCTTGCCGATCCCATCGCCTTCTTCGAGCAGGCCGGCGTCGGTCTCTCCCCCGGCGCTCAGTTTGGCGACGGTCAGTTCGTGCGGCTCAACTTCGGCTGCACCAGGGCACGGCTGACCGACGCGCTGGCGCGGATGGAGCGGGCAATCCTCAACCACAACAAGCCCTGATCAGCCAGCAACGGGATGGGCAAGCCCCATCCCTTTTTCCCCTGTGTCATCAGCCAGCGGTCAACTCAGTCAACGGTCAATTATGTCTCTACGGATCTTGCATCACCTTCTGCTCCCCCTCTGTGCACTCTCTGCGCTGCTCCCCTTTGGCAGCCAGGCGCTGACTATCGGAACAGGCCCGCTCAACGGGGTCTACTACCCGACCGGTGGCGCCATCTGCCGGGTACTCAATGCCGGCCATGCCCTGCATGGGGACAGCTGCACCGTGCAGAGCACCCGTGGCTCGATGGCCAACCTCAAGGCACTCGACAAGGGGGACGTACAGCTGGCGCTGGTGCAATCCGATGTGTTGCACCACGCCCTGCACGGCACCGGCCCCTTCAGTGGGCAGGGGGCCAACAATGAGCTGCGCAGCCTGTTTCGCCTCTATCAGGAGTCGTTGACCCTGCTGGCCGCACCCAATAGCGGCATCACCACCCTGGCAGATATCGAAGGGAAACGGGTCTATCCGGGCAACAACGGCGCCGGTGAACAGATCACCAGCCAGGCCCTGATGGCGGCCATGGGATGGCAACCCGGGCAGTTTGCTGCCTATCAACTCAAGTCGGACAGCGAACCGCTGGAAGGGCTGTGCGATGGCTCGCTGGATGCCGCGTTTGTGGTTGCCGGTCACCCCAGTCTGGCGGTCGGCGATCTGATCAGCCGCTGCAAGGTGCGCCTCATCCCCATCGAAGGGGAGCAGATCGACAGGCTGCTCAAGCAACACCCCTACTACCAGCGCAGCCGCATCGCCGCCAACCTCTATCCGGGGCAGACCACCGCCATCAACAACATCGGGATGAGTGCCGAACTGGTGGCGCTGGCCAGCCTGCCGGACCCCATCGTCCGAACCGTGCGCGATACCCTGCTGGCCCGGGTCAAACAGTTCAGTCGGCTGCACCCTGCCCTGAGCAAGGTGACGCCCGAGCAGTTGCAGGCGCAAACCGAGCTGCCCCTCCATGCTGGGATGTCGGATCAACCGCCAGAGCCCTTGCCACTGACTCCCGAGCAGTTAACCGCGGAACAGCTGACACCGGAGCCGTTAACACCAGCGCCATCGACCTCAGAGGCTGCACCAACGGCAGAGCAGGTGAGTGCCGCCGACGGGACGACAACGCCCATTGAGGCGCCTTCTGACGCGACCGCCACCAGCAGTGCCGCAGTGGCAACAGAAGCCACAGAGGTTAATCCCTTGCCCGAAGAGGCACTTGAGGTCACCCCCGAGCTCACTGCTACGCCGACCACAGAGGGTGAGAGCGTGGCCCCTTCGGCCGCAGCGTCAACTGCGCCAGCACCATCGGCTGCCGTTTCGACTCAGTGGCCACAAAGCACCTCTGCGGCCACTGCGCCGCAGCACTGAGTGGTCAGCACCCACAAATGCATCAGGGCAGCCTCGGCTGCCCTGATTATTGATATGCGCTCGACAGTGGCGAAGTCGATTGGCCTGCTCACCTTGCCGCCCCGCTACGGCTCCATCACCCGGGTCAGATAGGGGTTGGGCTTCTGGATCTCCTCCTCCACCCAGTGCAGCAACTGCTTGATGGCCCGCGACAATACCTGATTCTGGCGCACCACGTAGCCCAGACTGGTACCGGGAAAGTCGCCGAGGCTGGTGACCGGCGCGGTGAGGTTGAGGCGCGGATGCAGGGAGAAGTCCGGCACGATGGCGACACCAAAGCCCGCCTCGGCCCAATCGAGCTGGGCGTCCACGCTGCCCACCTCCATGATGCGACAGGGGGGCAAGGCCAGCAGCGGCAGGGACGGGTCGATCAGCGCCCGGGTACGGGTGTCGTGACCGAGCAGGATCAGGGTCGGCTCGTCGAGGGGGTCGCTCTCTCCCGCCACCGCCCGCGCCTGCCAGCGGGCAAGGCCGTGGCCCAGCGCGCACCATGTTACCTGTTGCAGCTCGGTATAGAAGAGCGGCTCGCTGCGCTTTTGCGCCATCACGAAGCCCAGATCCGCCTTGCCCGCCTTGACCAGCTCGGCGGCCTGATCCGAAGTGGTGTTGAACAGGGTGAGGTCGATGCCGGGGAACTCCCGCTTGAAGCGCTGGAACGGCTGGATAAGCAGCAGGCGGGAGATAATGTCGCTGGCGGCGATGGCCAGCGTCCCCTGACTGAGCTGGTTGAGGGCATTGAGATCAGACTGGCAGAGCTGCAACTCGGCAATGGTGCGCTCGGCGCTTTGCAGCAGCCGCTCCCCCGCCTGCGTCAGGCGAAATGGGCTGCGCTCGATCAGCCGCACCCGGGTCGCCTGCTCCAGCCGTTTGATATGCAGGCTGACATTGGGTTGGGTCATGTGCAGTTCGGTGGCGGTCTGGCCAAAATGTTGCAATCGGGCCAGGGTGACAAAGGTTTGCAGCCAGTGAATATCCAGCATAAGAGTCCCTCAACCCGCGAGGTGCGGGGCTTGCCAGGCAAAATCGGACGGTTTGCCGCTTAATTGGCCATAATTATATGGTTCTCTTATCGGAATTATAAAGATAATTAATTTTTCTAATCAGCATCAGGCTCCTAGGATGGACGCCTAACGTCTTAGGAGAAAGAGTCATGTCGTCTATCGTAGTCGTAGGTGCTAACTGGGGTGATGAAGGCAAAGGCCGCATCGTGGATTATCTGGCAGGTCAAGCTGGCGCCAGCATTCGCTTCCAGGGCGGCAACAACGCTGGCCACACCGTGGTCAACGACCTTGGCACCTTCAAGCTGCACCAGGTTCCGAGTGGCGTATTCAACCCGGATTGCCTGGTTGTCCTCGGCCCGGGCATGGTGATCAGCCCCGAGAAACTGACCGTCGAACTGGATGAAGTCAAAGCCTCCGGCGTGACTCCGAAGCTGGCCATCTCTGACCGCGCAACCCTGTGCCTGCCGCTGCACGCGCTGGAAGATACCCTGGAAGAGCAGCGTCTGGGTGACGGCGCCTATGGCTCCACCCGTCAGGGCATCGCTCCTGCCTACGGCGATCGCGTGATGAAGAAAGCGATCCTGGTCGGCTGGCTGAAACAGCCGGACGTACTGGTCGAGCGCATCCAGTTCATGCTGGACTGGAAACTGCCGCAGATGAAGGCTATCTACCCCTCCTTCGAATTCACCCAGACTGCCCAGGAGATGGCCGACTGGCTGCTGGAAGTCTCTGCACCCTGGATCGACGCCGTCTGCAACGTCAGCATGCCGCTCAAAGCGCTGCAGGCCGAAGGCAAGACCCTGCTGTTCGAAGCCCAGCTGGGCGCTGGCCGTGACCTGATCTACGGCGAATACCCCTGGGTGACCTCCTCCCACGTATCTGGCGCCTACGCCGGTATCGGTGGCGGTCTGCCGGGTCTGCGCCCGGAGCGCGTCATCGCAGTGGCCAAGGCATTCAGCTCCTCTGTCGGTACCGGCACCCTGCTGACCGCCATGGAGAACCAGGACGAGTTCCGCAAGATCACCAACGAGTTCGGTGCCACCACTGGCCGTCCCCGTGATGTCGGTTACTTCGACGCCGTCGCCACCAAGAACGGTGTCGAGCTGCAAGCCGCCACCGAAGTGGCTCTGACCAAGCTGGACTGCCTGACCGGTCTGCCAGATCTGAAGATCTGCGTGGCCTACGAAGGTGCCCACACCGAGAACCCAATTTGGCCGCAAACCGCTGCCCTGAAGCCGGTTTACGAGCAGATGGAAAGCTGGAGCGAAGACATCACCGGTTGCCGCACTTTCGAAGAGCTGCCCAAAGCGGCCCAGCAGTACGTGCTGCGTATCGAAGAGCTGCTCGGCGTACCGGTTCCGATGGTTTCCGTCGGCCCGGGCCGTGACGAGATGATCCTGCGCTAAGCCGCACCTCTTATCGTCAAACAAAAAACCGGCATCCCTGATGCCGGTTTTTTTATGGCTGCTATTTACCTTATCGCCATAAAAACCACCCAAAGGCTCAATTAACTTACCAATCGACCTCACATTGAGCCGTTCTGCAATAACATTCTACCCTGCCCTCGTTAAAGTCAACCCATTACCACACGAGGAGTCACCCGATGAAATTGCTAAAACAGAGTGCCCTGTTGCCACTGCTCTGCCTGACGGCCATGCCAGCCTTTGCCATGACCCTGAAGAGCGCGGATATTCACGAAGGCCAGTTGATGGACAAACAGTCCAGCTTCAACGGCTTTGGCTGCAGCGGCGACAACCACTCGCCCCAACTTAGCTGGCAGGATCTGCCGGCAGGCACCAAGAGTGTTGCCATCACCGCCTATGACCCCGATGCCCCTACCGGCAGCGGTTGGTGGCACTGGCTGGTGGTTAACCTGCCTGCCACCCAGAGCGAACTGGCCAGCAATGCCTCTGGCAAGCTCAAGCAGGGATTGGAGATCCGCACCGACTTTGGCAGCCAGGGTTACGGCGGCCCCTGCCCGCCCGCTGGTCACGGCATGCACCGCTATCAGTTCACCGCCTGGGCCCTGCCCCATGATCTCGAGGTGAAGGCCGATACCCCGCCCGCGATGGTAGGCTACATGCTCAACAGCATGGCGCTCGGCAAAGCCACTCTGACCGCCACCTTCGTCACCCCCTAGGAGCCAACCGGATGAGCACTCCCCTGCTGCAACAGAGCCACTATCTCGGGATCCGCCAGCAGCCCCTGCACCGGGTGCTCATCTACGCCCCGACCCTCATCTGGGTCACCCAGGGGAGCAAGCAACTGTGGTGGCGCGAGCGACGTCTGTCGTTTGACAGGGAGCGGTGGCTGCTGATCCCGGCAGGCCACCAGCTCACCTTCGTCAATCAGCCGGAGCAGGGCAAATTTCGCTCCCACGCCATCACACTGCTGACTCCACCACCGCCGGAGTGGCTGGCCGAGTCAGCCCCTTCCCACGCCGACCTGGAGGAACCCGCCGTCAAGATCACCCCCGGGCTCGCTTTCTGCTTTGAACTCATCAGCACCATGGCCGAACGGGGACTGAGCGAGGCGACCCAGGTCGAACTGCTGCGCGGCTTCTATGTCGAGCTGCGGGCCGCCAACGCCCTCGGGTTGCTCTTTCCCGCCAGCACCATGACCCTCGCAGAGCGGCTGGCCCGCTACCTGGCGGTGGAACCCGGCATCGCTCACACCCTGGAGGCGGTGGCCCCCCACTTCTCCATGAGTCGCGCCTCCATGGTGCGCAAGCTGGCCGCCGAAGGTCGCAGCTTTCGCCAGTTGCTGGCTCAGGTGCGGATGAGTCACGCCCTCAACCTGTTGCAACAGGGCCTGACCCCGCTGGAGGTCGCCCTCGCCTGCGGTTATGACTCCCCCAGCCGCTTTGCCGCTCGCTTCAAACAGGAGTTCGGCCTGACGCCCCACCAATACCTGCACACCTGCCCTGCCAGATTGGCGAGCAATGACCAGTAAAATATTACTTAAAATCAATTCTATGTAACCTGATGTAACCCGGTGATCCCGCTCACATTGCCACCTCTTCAGAGTGTGATCTCGCTCCAGCGCTCCCTTTTCCCTTGCCATACAATGGCTACCGAACACCTTTTCACTAAAAATAAGCGTAAAAAATCTTCCTTTTAACCTACATAAACGGAATTGGAGTGAGCAATGTTTCGTAAAACTTTACTCTCGGTAGCCCTCGGCACCGCCCTGTTCGGACTGACTGCCTGCAACGATAACCAGACAGAGAGCAGCACAGTCGCCAAACCGGAGCAGGCCATCCAGTACAAGGACGTGATCGACCGTCGGGGAACACCGACCCAATTCCGCGACTTTGACAGCTACTCCAACCTCAAATACAACCCGCTGCTCGATCTGGGGGCATGGCACGGTTTCCTGCTGCCTGCCAGCGACAAGGAGTGGGGGGGCTTTACCGGCCCCATGGTCATCTCCGAGGAGTACAGCCTCTTCTTTGCCAGCGAGCTGGACAAGCTCACCCTCAGCGATGCGAGCGGCCGCCCGTTCCCGCTCACCAGCGCCCGCAAGCAGGAGGTGTACGCCATTCCCGGTGCGCTGGTGCAACGCTTCGAGTTCGAGCCCTTCACGCTGGAGCTGGAGCTGCGTTATGGCGATGCCCGCACCGCCCTTATCCGCACCCGACTCATCAACCAGACCGAGGCACCGCTCACCCTCCACCTCAACTGGCAGGGCGAGTTGCTCAATCAATGGGATGCCAAGGATACGATTGCCAGCAAATATCCAGGCTGGACTCGCACCATCAGCGAGAGCGACAAAGGAATCGAATTCCAGTTCGGCAAACTGCGCAGCACCTGGAACATCATGCAGAGCGGCAGCGCCCGCTATCGCATCGACCGCACCCTGCCAAGCCGCACCACCCTCGACCAGAAGACACTGGGCTACCAAAGTGACGCCAGCATTACCCTGGCCGCCAAGGGGAGCGAGGATATCTACACCCTGCAGAGCTATCTCCACTCCGCAGATGACGCCAGCCGCCATCAACAGAGCCGTCAGGCCCTGCTGGCCGACCCGGCCAACTATTTTGCCGACTCCATCCGCCGCTGGGAGGGCTACCTTGCCAACGGTCTCTCCAATCAGGGGATCCCCGAGTCGGAGCGTCGCATCGCCGTCAAGGCAATGGAGACCCTCAATGGCAACTGGCGCTCCCCGGCTGGCGCCATCCTCCACGACGGGGTGACCCCCTCCAATACCGCCCGCTGGTTCGACGGGGTCTGGGCTTGGGACAGCTGGAAGCACGCCTATGCCATGGCGCACTTCAACCCTGAGGTGGCCAAGAACAACGTGCGCGCCATGTATGACTATCAGGTACAGCCGGATGATGCGGTACGACCACAGGATGCGGGCATGGTGATCGACGCCGTCTTCTACAACAAGCTGGCGGATCGCGGTGGCGATGGCGGCAACTGGAACGAGCGCGACACCAAGCCGCCCCTCTCTGCCTGGGCCATCTGGGAAATCTACAGCGCCACCAAGG
The DNA here is from genome assembly GCF_001728955.1 of Aeromonas sp. DNP9. Lineage (NCBI taxonomy): Bacteria > Pseudomonadati > Pseudomonadota > Gammaproteobacteria > Aeromonadales > Aeromonadaceae > Aeromonas > Aeromonas sp. DNP9. Next base: position 104,970 of record NZ_LYSQ01000002.1, read on the forward strand.
ACAAGGCCTTTATCGCCGAGATGTATCCCAAGCTGCAGGCCTACCACGACTGGTGGTACCGCGCGCGGGACAACAACCACAACGGCATCATCGAATATGGCGCCACCAAGCATGTGGAGCACAACGACGAGTACGGCAATATCACCTTCAAGGTGCAGTACTCCAACGGTATTCCCGCCGGGCTGGATCTCTCCAGCTGTACCAGTGAGGGGGATGGCTGGTATGCCTGCGCCGGTATGCCGCTCTATCAACAGGTGTTAAACGTGGGCGGGTACAGCGACATGGATATCGGTGCCCAGCACGGCGCCGGTTGGGAGTCCGGCATGGACAACGCCGCCCGCTTCGGCTTTATCGAACCGGGCCAGCTGCAACGTTATGCCGACAAGACCTATGGCGGAGATTTGGCCAAGGCTCGTCAGGACTGGAACGTCGCCTTCTTTGAAAACCATCAGGACAATGGCGATTTGATCGGCTTCTCCATCGATCAGGAGTCAGTGGAGCTCAACGCCTTCCTCGCCAAAGAGAAACGCATTCTGGCAGACATGGCCGACCTGCTTGGCAAGCCGGTCGACGCGAGCCGCTACCGCGATGGCGCGACCCAGCTGGCTGGCTACATCAACAGCTGCATGTTCGATGAGGCATCAGGCTTCTATTACGATCGCCAGATTACTCAGGGGGATGTTGCTGACGGCAACGGCTGCGTCGGCAAATTGCTGACCGCCCGCGGCCGTGGCCCGGAAGGGTGGAGCCCGCTCTGGGCAGAGGTCGCCGACAAGGAGAAAGCGGCGCGGGTGCGTGAGGTGATGCTCAACGCCCAGGAGTTCAACACAAAGATCCCGCTGGGCACAGCGGCGCTGACCAACCCGGCCTACGATCCCAATATCTACTGGCGCGGCCGGGTATGGCTCGATCAGTTCTACTTCGGGGTGAAGGGGCTGGAGAACTACGGCTACCGCAGCGATGCCGAGGCTCTGGTCAACAAGCTGTTCAACAACGCAGAGGGCTTGGCGGGCAGCGGCCCCATCCGCGAAAACTACAATCCGGAGACCGGCGCCATGCAGGGGGCAAGCAACTTCAGCTGGAGCTCGGCTCACCTCTATATGCTCTATCGCAACTTCCTGAAACCACAGGCGTAAGCTTGCTCCACCATGCAAAAGGCCTCCGGATGGAGGCCTTTCTGTTTTCACTCAAGTTGCACTCACACAATACCCGCCACACGGCAGGTACGGGCTAGTCTTAGCCGTTCGTGAGCGGCAAAGAGAGGCGTTTGGCCAGTGCCTGAAAGTGCTGGCTCACCTCAGCCCCGAACAGGGGGTCGCCAATGGCGCGGTTCTGCCAGTTTTGCTCCAGATGACGCCAGTCATCCTCGGTCAGGGAGTCACGCAGATGGGGGAAGATCACCCCCTCTTCATAGTTCATGTGTGCCTCTTGCAATTCCACGAAGCGCTCCAGCTTGGTGGTGAACTGGTCGAGCGGAATCACCGCATCCATCAGGATCATCTCCACCATCTCCTTGAGATCGGCCCCGGCCTCCAGCAGCTTGACGTGCTCCTCCTGCAGGCGGTTGGCGACCTCACCCTCCACCACCCGATATTTCAGGTAGTAGTCATAGATGAGGTCTTCCTTGGGATGGTGGTACTTGTCAGAGACCTCCCGCAGGTAGTCGATGACATCGCGCACCAGAAAATAGCTGATGGGCTCTTCGGCACGGATGGCTGCCAGCTTGTGCTTGAGCAGCTCCAAAAGTCGGGCGATGTTGAGATGGTCCTTGTGCAGACTGGATAACATGGGCACTCCTTGGCTCTGAATTAATCTTATGTCCCTGAGTATACGGTCATTTGTCGCCCGAACTTTGCACTCAATCAAGTGGGATGCAGACAGATTTCCACTCTATCGGACTCTTGCCCTGTTGTTCCAGCAAGCGATTGGTCTCGCTAAAGTGACCGCAACCGATGAAACCGCGGTGGGCAGAGAGTGGGCTCGGGTGCGGCGCGGTCAGCACATAGTGGCGCTGACGGTCGATGAAACGTCCCTTCTTCTGGGCGTGGGCACCCCACAGCAGGAACACCACACCCTGACAACTGGCATTGATCTGCTCGATGACCCGATCGGTAAAGGTCTCCCATCCCAGATGGGCGTGGGAATGGGCCTGACCGGCCTGCACCGTCAGCACAGTGTTGAGCAGCAGGACCCCCTGTTTGGCCCAGGATTCGAGAAAGCCGTGATTGGGTGTGACGAAACCTGGCAGGTCACGCTGCATCTCTTTATAAATGTTGACCAGTGAGGGAGGCGTACGCACGCCGGGCAGAACGGAGAAACAGAGACCGTGCGCCTGATTGGGGCCGTGGTAGGGATCCTGCCCCAGGATCACCACCTTGACCTGATCCAGCTCGGTCAGCTTGAAGGCATTGAACACATCGGTAGCTGGCGGGTAGATCACCTTGCCCGCTTCCCGCTCGGCTCTGACAGTTGCCAGCGTACTCTTGAAATAGTCCTGCTCTTTCTCAGAGCCAATCACATCACTCCAGGTCAGCACCCCGGCCTCCTCACTTGATACGGCGAAGGGCTCAGGATAGGGGGCCAGCCCGCAAGACGCAACCGTGGCTCACGCTTTCCAGAGCCTGGCGAGGCGCCCCGAGCGCTCCAGCTTGCGCAGGCCGGTATTGAACAGCAGCATCAGACGGCGCGCCTCGGGATCAGCCTTGCGCATCAGCAGGTATCCCGGTTGCGACCAGATGGGGTCGGCGGCACCGGTCAGTGACAGCGATTGGGGATGACGAACGAGCGCCTGCTGGAACAGAGTCTGTGCCACCTGCTCATCCATCACCAGATAGTGGATCCGCCCGTCAAGCAGCTTGCCCATGCTCTCCTCATCGGAATCTGACCACTCGAGGGTGAGCCCGGCTTGGCGAGCGGCAAAACCATCGCCATAGAAATAGCCACGGGTCACCCCGACCGGCTCGTGTTTCAGCTCACCCAGATTGACCGCGGGCGTACCGGTCAGCGTCATCAGGCGAGTGGTGAAATGGCCGAGCGAGGCGGAGAGATAGAAAAGCTGCACCCGCTCGCGGGAGCGAAACCAGGGCATGGTGACCACATAGCGCCCCTCCAGAGTCAGTCGGTAAGCCTCGGCCCAGGAATAGAAGTGAAAGCTGACATCGAGCCCCTCTTCGGCAAAGGCCTGGCGCACCACCTCACAGAGAAAGCCCTGATTGGGCAGCGCCTCACTGATATAAGGTGGCCACTCGCCCACAGCAATACGCACCGTCTCGGCCCGTACCGCAACACTGCTTGCCCAGCAACAGAACAGGGCCAGCCATGCCCACTTTCGCCACCCATTATTCACCCGGCACTCTCCTCGCTTTTTTGCTGAGTGTAGCCAACCCCTCAATTAACCTCAGAAAAAGCCGAAAAGATGTAGTTAAATTACTAGATTAGCGAGATAAAAGATGCATAATTTGGATATCTTACAAAATCAGAAAAATGACCTATTTTTGATTCAACTCAAGAATTTAATCCCATTTAAATGGCGCTTTGTCGGATTTTCTTGATCTGGATCAATTTTGGTAATATTACCACCGTGGTATATATGACCCCATCAAAGAAAAGGTGTAAGGCAAGGGCCCTTTAAGTCATCGCCATCGACGGTAGCTTAAATACATCAGGGTAATTTCCTTACAGTTGGATTCGCGTTCCCATTGAGGAGTCATACCATGATCAAAGGCATTCAAATCACCCAGACCGCCAACACCGCTCTGCTGAACTCTTTCTGGCTGCTGGACGAAGAGAAGCAACAAGCTCGCTGCATCTGCGTCAAAGGCGATGCTTTCGCTGCCGATCAAGAAGTGCAACTGGCTGACCTGGGTCAGTTCGAATACCGCGAACTGCCGGTTCAGGCTGAGCCTGCTGTTGAAGGTGGCCAGCACCTGAACGTCAACGTGCTGCGTCGCGAAACGCTGGAAGATGCTATCGAAAACCCGGAGAAGTACCCGCAGCTGACCATCCGTGTATCTGGCTACGCAGTGCGTTTCAACGCCCTGACCCCGGAACAGCAGCGTGACGTGGTTACCCGTACTTTCACCCAGAGCCTGTAATCAGCGCCCTGCAGTGAAGAGCTGATACTTGCGGTATCAGTAAAAAAACGGCCAATCGGCCGTTTTTTTTATACGTGCTTTCACTGGGCAAGCGCAAAAAACAAGGCCTCGCATTGCGAGGCCTTGTAATAAGTGCTTGTCCCATCAAGCAGAGGTATCGAGGGGCTCAAAACCCTTGATCAGGTCATCGATGGCCTTCATCTGTTTGAGGAAGCCTTCCAGCTTCTCCAGCGGCAGGGCACTCGGGCCATCGCAGCGAGCAATTTTCGGATCCGGGTGGGATTCGATAAAGAGACCAGCCAGACCGACCGCCATGCCGGCACGAGCCAGCTCGGTCACCTGTTCGCGACGACCACCGGAGGCCGCCCCCAGCGGATCACGGCACTGCAGGGAGTGGGTCACGTCAAAGATCACCGGATAGCCACCGGTGCTCTTCTTCATCACGCCCAGACCCAGCATGTCCACCACCAGGTTGTCGTAGCCGAAATTGGCACCGCGCTCGCAGAGGATCAGCTGATCGTTGCCGCACTCCTCAAACTTGTCGGTGATGTTCTTCATCTGGCTTGGGCTGAGGAACTGCGGCTTCTTGATGTTGATGACGTTGCCGGTGCGGGCCATGGCTTCCACCAGATCAGTCTGGCGCGCCAGGAAAGCGGGCAGCTGGATAACGTCAACCACCTCGGCAACCGGCTTGGCCTGATGGGGTTCGTGCAGATCGGAGATGACCGGCATGCCGAAGGTCGCTTTCAGCTCCTGGAAAATCTTCATCCCCTCTTCCAGACCCGGACCGCGGTAGGAGTGGATGGAGGAGCGGTTGGCCTTGTCCCAGCTCGCCTTGAACACAAACGGGATGCCCAGCTTGCTGGTCACTTCCACGTACTTCTCGCACACCGCCATCGCCATGTCGCGGGATTCCAGCACGTTCATGCCGCCAAACAGCACGAACGGTTTGTCGTTGGCAACGTCGATCTGGTTGATCTTGATATTCTTCTGTTCCATCTAAGACATCCTAAATAAAAGGGCCTGAAGCCTAGTTAATCCGTTGCGGCCGGACGCAGCGGCCTTGATATTCTTCTGTTTCAACTCCAAGACACCCTTAATGAAAGGGCCTGAAGCCAGGTTAGTCCGTTGCAACCGGGCGCAGCGGCCTTGATATTCTTCTGTTTCAACTCCAAGACATCCTTAATAAAAGGGCCTGAAGCCTAGTTACTCCGTTGCGACCGGACGCAGCGGCCTTGATATTCTTCTGTTTCAGTTTCAAGCCCCCCTTAATGGAGGGGCTTGGGGCTCAGATCCAGCGCGGCCAGTTGCACTTTCAGCACATCGGCGACCGGGTCGTCCGGGCATTGTTCAATAAAATATTCAAAATCGTCGGCGGCCTGGCGCGGGCAATCGAGCTGCTCGTAGATAAAGCCGCGATCCCGCGTCTCCAGCGGATCGCCAGGCTTCATCCGCAGCAACAACTCGCTGCAACGCAGCGCCTCGGGCATGCGGTCTTCCCGCAGCAGGGCCCCCTTGCTGACGTTGAGCAGCCGTTCGATGATCTCCCACTGGCCGGAGGGCTGCAGGTAGTCGGGAGTGAGGGTCGCCAAGTCCCCCAACGCACCGCGCAGCAGCAGCTCGATGCGGGCCAGACTCAGCTCGTCGCCGGTAAAGGGGTCGACATAGACCTCCCCCTCGCCACCGGCAAAGCTCACCAGGAAGTGGCCGGGGAAGCAGATCCCCTCCACATCGAGCCCAAGCTTGCGCCCCAGCTGGATGATGAGAATGCCGAGGCTGACCGGGATCCCTTTGCGCTGAACCAGCACCTGATTGAGATCGCAGTTGTTGGCAGAGAAATAGTCCTGCCAGTCGCCATGAAAACCGAGGCTGTGGTAGAAGCCCTGCAGCAACTGCTGGCGCACCTCGTCGCAGGTGCCCTCTTCGATCTGCTCGTCCAGCCACTCGTCCAGCAGGTTCAACTCGCGGATCCCCTCCTCGACCGAGCCATAAATCTCGTCGCTGACTGACAACGCCAGCTCGGTGATGTCGTGGGCTTCGAAATCGGTCCATTCGTCTATGTGTAACATTCTCTTCATGCCTTAGCCGAACACACTCGTCTGTTTGAGCACTGCCAACTTGGCAATAAAGTAGATCCAGCCGAGCGCCCCCAGAAAGGAGCACCAGCGCACCAGATTGCTTTTGGCCAGCCGCAGCGCCATCGCCGCCAGAAATACCAGCACCAGAATGGCCATCAGCTTCTCGCTGAGCCAGGGCGTTCCGTTATTGAGCGGGTTGAGATCCAGCACCATGCAGAGCAATACGCCGGAGAGCACCACCAGACCGTTGAGCCAGCCGCTGACCTTCATCACCGGCGCGCTATAAGCTCGACCAGTGGCGGTCTGTACCCAGTAGAAGCGGAGCATAAACATCAGCACGGCCCCGCCAATCAGGGTGAGGTGCAGGTGTTTGAGCACAAAAACCATATTCAATCCTTGCATGGGGGCGCACAGGCAACCCGCCGTGTAACAGTAAGGGGCTGTCAGCGCAGCGGGCAGAGGCCCAGCGTCACCCTGTCGTTATCCCCGTAATCGCGCACCGTGGCTACCTCGCGGTAACCGCCATCGCGCAGCAACTGACGCACCGCCTCCCCCTGATCCCAGCCATGCTCCAGCAGCAACCAGCCATCGGTCAGCAGATAAGCGGGAGCATGGGCCACGATGTGGCGGATATCGGCCAGCCCGGCGTCATCGGCAACCAGCGCCGAGCGGGGCTCAAAGCGCACATCACCCTGCTCGAGATGGGGATCGGCGCCATCAATATAGGGGGGATTGGAGACAATCACCGCAAAACGTGGCGTATTGTCGCGATCCGGCTCGCCAAGGGGCTCGAACCAGCTGCCATCGCGCACCTCGATGGGTAACCCCAGCGCGGCGCTGTTCTCGCGGGCAAGTGCCGCGGCATCCGCCATCCGATCCACCGCCCACACATCGAGCTCGGGCCGCTCGGACTTGAGCGCCAGCGCGATGGCGCCGGTGCCGGTGCCGAGATCCAGCACGGCGCACGGCCCTTGCGGGATTCTGGTCAGCGCCTGCTCGACCAGCACCTCGGTATCGGGGCGCGGGATCAGGGTCGCTGGGCTCACCTTGAGGGGCAGCGACCAGAACTCCCGCTCGCCCACCAGATGGGCGATGGGTTCGCCATTGAGACGACGGGCCAGCCACCCCTGCAGGGTGGCCTGCTGGGCGGCATCCAGCTCACGCTCGGGCCAGGTCATCAGATAGCTGCGACGACACCCGAGCAGATGGCAGAGCAGTACATCGGCATCGGCGCGAGGGGACTCCCCCTCAGCCAGCACAGTCATGATATGGGCACGAGCCTGCTGGATCTGCATCAGTGCCACTCCACCTTATGGGCAGAACACTTAATACGAGCTTGCCGGATCACCATTTGCATTAGTTGTTCTCGGCCAGCGAGGCGAGCTGATCGGCCTGATACTCTTGCACCAGCGGCGTGATGACGCAGTCCAGATCCCCTTCCAGAATTTCGGAGAGGCGATAGAGGGTCAGGTTGATGCGATGCTCGGAGAGGCGGCCCTGCGGGTAGTTGTAGGTACGGATGCGCTCGGAGCGATCGCCGGAGCCCACCAGATTGCGGCGGGTGCTCTGCTCGGCGGCGCGGTGGCGCTCATCCTCGGCCGCTTGCAGGCGGGCGGAGAGCACCGACATCGCCTTGGCGCGGTTCTTGTGCTGAGAGCGCTCGTCCTGACACTCCACCACCAGACCGGTCGGCAGGTGGGTGATACGAATGGCCGAGTCGGTCTTGTTGACGTGCTGACCACCGGCACCGGAGGCGCGGAAGGTGTCGATCTTCAAGTCGGAAGGGTTGATCTCGATCTGCTCGGCTTCCGGCACTTCCGGCAACACGGCGACGGTACAGGCGGAGGTGTGCACGCGGCCCTGAGATTCGGTCTCCGGCACCCGTTGTACCCGGTGACCACCGGATTCAAACTTGAGGCGGCCATAGACGCGCTCGCCGTCGATCTTGGCGATCACCTCCTTGTAGCCACCGTATTCACCGTCGTTGCAGCTGACGATGGAGACGCGCCAGCCCTGACGCTCGGCAAACCGTGAATACATGCGGAACAAGTCACCGGCAAAGATGGCCGCTTCGTCGCCACCGGCACCGGCGCGGATCTCCAGATAGCAGTTATTGTCATCCTTGGGATCCTTGGGCAGCAACATCAGTTGCAGCTCCTGCTCCAGCGCCTCCAGATTGGCCTTGGCGAGCGGCAGCTCCTCCTGCGCCATCTCGCGCAGGTCGGCATCCTCCTCCTCCAGCATCATCTGGGTGGTCTCAAGATCATCCTGAGCCTGACGGTAACGCTGGAAGGCGTGAACGATATCTTCCAGCTGGGCATATTCGCGGGTCAGGGCGCGGTAGCGATCCTGATCCGAGACCACGTCTGGCTCGCCGAGCATGGCCTGTACTTCTTCGTGGCGCTCGATGAGGCCTTCCAGCTTTCTGATCAGTGACGGATTCATAACTCTTGCATTCTCAATGGAGGACGGGACAACCGGCAGGTTGCCCGAAAATTATGGCTCTTGTGACAACCCCAGCGCCTGCCGCAAGCGGGAGAGCTCGCTCTGATCCCCCAGGGAGGCAGCCTGGCGCAACGCCTGGGTCGGCGCGTGGATCAATTTGTTGGTGAGGCGATGGGCCATCGCCTTGAGCGCCTGTTCGGCACTCTCGCCCTGTGCCAATGCCAGCAGGGCCCGTTGCAACTCTTCATCAGCCACTTGCTGTGACTGATGGCGGTAATCGCGAATGAGGTTGACCGAGCTCTGGCCGCGATACCAGCCCATAAACTCGTCGCGCTCTTCCTGCACGATCACTTCCGCCTGTGCGGCAGCCCGTTTACGGGTTTCGAGGTTCTGCTCGATGATCCCCTGCAAATCATCCACCGTGTAGAGATAGGCATCGGAGAGCTCATCGACTTCGGCTTCGATGTCGCGCGGCACGGCAATATCCACCAGAAACATGGGTTTGAAGCGGCGGGCCTTCAGCGCGCGCTCCACCATCCCCTTGCCGATGATGGGCAGTGGGCTGGCGGTCGAGCTGATGACAATATCCGCCTCGTGCAGATAGTCGGGGATCTCTTCGAGCGTCATCACCTGGGCGCCGAATTCGGCTGCCAGAGTCTGGGCGCGCTGCAGGGTGCGGTTAGCCACCATCATCTTGGTGACGTTCTGCTCGCGCAGATGACGGGCAACCAGTTCAATGGTCTCCCCCGCCCCGACCAGCAGTACCTTGGTCTGGGAGAGATCGGAGAAGATCCGCCGACCCAGACTGACGGCAGCAAACGCCACCGACACGGCACTGGCGCCAATCTCGGTATCGGTACGCACCCGTTTGGCCACCGAGAAGGATTTCTGGAACAGCCGCTCCAGCGCCCCCTTCACCGACTCCGCCTGCTGGGCGTGGGCATAGGATTGCTTGATCTGCCCCAGGATCTGCGGCTCCCCCAGCACCAGCGAGTCGAGCCCGCACGCTACCCGCATCAGGTGGCGCACCGCCTCTTCATCGTGATGCTGATAGATGGCAGTGACCAGTTCGGCCGCGTCCAGCCCGTGGAACTGCTGCAGCCAGCGCAGCACTTGCTCCTGCCGCTCCTCCTCCAGATTGCAATAGAGTTCGGTCCGGTTGCAGGTAGAGACGATCACCGCCTCGCTGACACCGGGTTGGCTCACCAGCTCACGCAAGGCGCGATCGATGCAGTCCGGGCCAAAGGCGACCCGTTCCCGCAAGGCGACACTGGCGGTGTTGTGGTTGATTCCGAGGGCAAGCAAACTCATGAGTGGGCGACGATCATTTCATACGCTGGGTGCAAAGGCTGCCAATTGTACGAGAAAGGGTAAGTCTTTAAAAGCAATACGGCCGCCCCGTATACTGTGGCAAATTCCTCTCTCTGGAGCCGTCTCTTGCTGCTACGTATTTTTACCCTCACCTGCCTGCTGTTGCTGGCCGGTTGTGCCACCACCCAGCCCCAGCGTGACCAGGTGAACTGGAACCAGGAGCGGACTCGTCTCGAGCAACTGACCCACTGGCAGCTATCCGGCAAGATGGCCATCATCACGCCCCAGCAAAAGGGCAGCGCCCGTCTCAACTGGCAGCAGGATGGCGAGGATTATCGCCTCAACCTCACCAGCCTGATTGGCACCAGTATTCTGGAGCTCTCCCGCAGCAAGGGAGAGATCACCCTGCTCGACAGCGACGGCAATCGCCACCAGAGCCAGGATGCCGAAGCGCTCATCTATCAACTGACCGGCTGGAATATTCCGGTTGCGGGATTACCGGAGTGGATCAAGGGGCTACCGGGTCAGGCGGAGTTTGAACTCAACCCCGACAGCAGTCTGGCCAGCGTGCGCGACGGCCAGTGGCAGATCGTCTATGGCGATTATCGGGATCAGGATGGCTACCGCCTGCCGCACCAGCTGACCATGACTGGCCAGAACAGCCGCCTCAAGCTTCAGATCAACCAATGGACTCTTGCACGTTAATGGCTTCCACACGCTGGCCGGCACCGGCCAAACTCAACCTGTTTTTACACGTCAATGGCCGTCGTCCCGATGGCTATCACGAGCTGCAGACCCTGTTTATCTTCCTCAACCACAGCGACTGGCTCGAGTTTGAAGTGATACCGAATAGCGACACTCTCACCCTAAGCCCGGCCATTCCCGGGGTGCCGGATGAGCAGAATCTGATTATTCGGGCAGCACGCCTGCTGCAGGCAACCCTGCCGAGCCCGCAAGGTGCCCATATCCGGCTGGAGAAAGTACTGCCGATGGGGGGCGGCATTGGCGGTGGTTCATCCGATGCAGCGACCACGCTGGTGGCGCTTAACCACCTCTGGCAAGCGGGTTTGAGCGAAGATGAACTGGCAGCACTTGGCGTCCAGCTGGGAGCGGATGTACCGGTGTTTGTTCGTGGCAAGGCGGCCTTTGCCGAAGGAGTAGGCGAGCGGCTGCAACCGGTCGAACTGCCCGATGCCTGGTATCTGGTACTCAAGCCCGATTGCCATGTGGCGACCGCGGCCGTATTCCAGGATCCGGACCTGCCGAGAGCCACGCCGAAAATGGCGCTGGACAACCTGCTGGAAGGCGAGTGGAAAAACGATTGCGAATCACTGGTGAAAAAGCGCCACCCCGAGGTTGCCAATGCGCTCGGCTGGTTGCTAGAATACGCGCCGTCAAGAATGACGGGCACAGGAGCCTGCGTCTTTGCTCAATTTGAAGACGAAGTGACTGCTCGGGAAGTGTTGGCCTGCGTGCCGAAGGGACTTGATGGGTTTGTCGCCAAGGGCGAGAACATATCACCTCTCTTCTCCACATTGCAACAGTTCAAATGATTGGGGTATCGCCAAGCGGTAAGGCAGCGGGTTTTGATCTCGCCATTCCTAGGTTCGAATCCTAGTACCCCAGCCAATTTTACCGAACGGTATTGATGATGATTAACGTGGCCGGTTTTGCACTCGGCCACGGATTCGGGTTACCGGTATCATCACATTCATTGGGCAGCAGACACCTTGTACGTTATCTTGATAAATCGTTTGCCCCAAAACGATAGGGTCTGATTTCAGACTCCCCCACATACTGGATGCAACCCCGAGGTTTCAAACCGTGCCTGACATGAAGCTGTTTGCTGGTAACGCAACGCCGGAACTAGCCCAGAAGATCGCAGATCGCCTGTTTATCAAACTCGGCAATGCTGCCGTAGGTCGCTTTAGCGACGGCGAGATCAGCGTACAGATCAATGAGAATGTACGTGGTGGCGATATCTTCATCATTCAATCCACCTGTGCCCCGACCAACGACAATTTGATGGAATTGATCGTCATGGTGGATGCTCTGCGTCGTGCTTCAGCTGGCCGTATCACTGCCGTTATCCCCTACTTTGGTTATGCCCGTCAGGACCGCCGCGTCCGCTCCGCCCGTGTACCCATCACCGCCAAGGTTGTCGCTGACTTCCTCTCCAGCGTTGGTGTGGATCGCGTGCTGACCGTTGACCTGCATGCCGAGCAAATTCAAGGTTTCTTCGACGTTCCGGTTGACAACGTGTTCGGTAGCCCGGTGCTGCTGGAAGACATGAAGTCCAAGAACCTCGAGTCTCCTGTCGTTGTCTCCCCGGACATCGGTGGCGTTGTGCGTGCCCGCGCCATCGCCAAGCTGCTGGATGACACCGACATCGCCATCATCGACAAGCGCCGTCCCCGCCCGAACGTCTCCCAGGTCATGCACCTGATCGGTGACGTTGCCGGCCGCGACTGCATCATCGTTGATGACATGATCGACACCGGCGGCACCCTGTGCAAAGCCGCAGAGGCCCTGAAAGAGCGCGGTGCCAAGCGTGTATTCGCTTACGCTACCCACCCGGTCTTCTCCGGTTCCGCCGTCGAGAACATCAAGAACTCCGTGATCGACGAACTGATCATCACCGACTCCATCCCGCTCACTGCGGAGATGAAAGCGGTCGGCAAGGTCAAGCAGCTGACGCTGTCAACTGTACTGGCCGAAGCCATTCGTCGCATCAGCAACGAAGAGTCCATCTCTGCCATGTTTGAGCATTGATAGATTCAGCAATAACGAAAACCGCCATCAGGCGGTTTTCGTCTTTCTGGACCTTCTCTTTCCAACTCTCTGCTATCTGGTACGACCCTGCCCCCGGCAGGCTTAAGGATTTACCCATGAATTGCTTGCGTCCCCTCCTGCTCGCGACCCTCACCTCCGCCCTGTTCGCCTGTCAGCCCGCCAAAGAGAACCCGCCCTTCGTGCTGACCCTGGCTCACATGAACGACACCCACTCCCAGTTTGATCCGGTCAATGCCGAGATCAAAGGGCAGATCTTTGCCCAGCAGGGGGAGACGGACACCCTCTATACCCGCTTTGGCGGTTATCCACGCCTGCTGACCATGGCGAAAGCCTATCAGGCCGAGGCGCTGGCCAAGAACCAGCCCTTGCTGCTGCTGCACGGCGGTGATGCCTGGCAGGGCAGCGGCTACTTCAAACTCAACGAGGGGATGGCCAACGCCGAGTTGCTGAGCCAGTTCGGCCTCGATGCCATGGCGCTGGGCAACCACGAGTTCGATCTGGATAACCAGAAGCTGGCCCGCTTCATCGAGGGGGTCAACTTCCCGGTGCTGGCCGCCAACCTCGACACCAAGGCCGATCCGGCCCTCAGCAAGGCTGACAACCTCAAGCCCTTCGTGGTCTACGCCTTTGACGGCAACCAGAAGAGCCCGGTCACCGATCTCGACAACCTGCCACAAGGCAAACAGCTGGTCGCCGTCATCGGTCTGGTACTGGAAGACATGGGCAATATCGCCCCCAACGTCGGCAAGCTGCGCTTTGGCAAGGAGGTCGCCTCGGCTCAAGCCACGGTCGACATGCTGCAAGCCAAGGGGATCCATCAGATCGTGGCGCTCACCCACATCGGCAACGAGCGAGATCTGGCGCTGGCCGCCAAGGTAAACGGCCTCGATGCCATCGTCGGTGGCCACTCCCACAGCCTGCTCGGCGATTTTCGTAATATCGGCTGGGGCAAGACCGGCGATTACGCCAAGCTGGTGACTAATCCGGATGGCATCGGCAAAACCTGCGTGGTGCAGGCGGGCTCCTACGCCCAGGCCATCGGTCTGGCACAGGTGACCTTTGACAGCCAGGGTCAGGTGACCGACTGCCAGGGCCACAACAGCCTGCTGGCCAGCCGCGACTTCTTCGCCGATGCGGCGCGCAAGCAGGCGCTCGACGACGCCCGCAGCAAAGAGGCAAGCCAGTTTGTCGACAACCAGCCCAATCTGGTCACCGTGGATGAAGATCCGCGCCTGCGCGGCATCATCGACAGCCACTACAAACCGGCGCTGGAAAAAGCCTACGGGCCAGTGATCGGCACCATCCCCGAGCAGTTGCAAAATGCCCGTCGTCCCGGCGACAACGGCAGCGACAGCCACGGCTCAGATGTAGCGCCGCTGGTTGCCGAAGGGGAGTTCTACTGGGCCAATACCCCTGCAGTGCAAGATCTGACCGGCGGCCCGGTCGATTTTTCTCTGGTGGCCGTGGGTGGCGTGCGCGCCGACCTGCCTGCAGGCGAATGGCGCGAAGGGGATAGCGCCCTCACCCTGCTGCCGTTCAAAAACCAGCTCGCGGTGCTGACCCTGACCGGCGCCGAGGTACGCGCTCTTTTGACCGAGACCATCACCGCCACCCTGCCCGCCAGCGCCCATGCCGGCAAGTTCCCCTATGGCGGTCACCTGCGTTACACCTTCCAGGAGACCGACGCAGGTAAAGCGGGCACCCTGACCCAATTGCAGCGCAAAACCGCAAGCGGCGAGTGGCAGGATCTGGTTGATAGCCAACGCTATCGGGTGGTGATGAACGCCTACAGCGCCAACGGCAACGATGGCTGGCAGGCACTGGCCAATGCCCAGCGCCACCAGAGCGAGCGGGTCGACATCGCCAGCGTCAATGGCAAGTTGACCGCCTTCCCGGTGCTGAAGGTGGCACAAAACGGTGAACTGCTGAGCGCCGTCTATGCCCCGGGCCAGGCCCTCGATTGCAAGGCCACTGGCGTGGATTGCGGCACCGATGCAGCTTCCTTTGTGGAGTATGTGCGCGATGCTCGCCCCACCCTGACCGCACTGGATGAAGAGACCGTCACCCTGTTGCGTGCCAAATAACGGCTGTAGTCAACTAGGCACAATCCATCGGTAAACTGAAACGGGCCTCTTGCAAGAGGCCCGTTTGCCCACCGTTAGCCACCCATTGGCCGCAATAATGCTGCAAATCCCGCCATAACATGCGCATTGGTTGAGTGATCGCCACTCGGCGGCTAGAATATTGCGTCCTATTGCCCTGGGTAGTGTGCCCACGGCAGCTGCGAGTGAAGACATCAAGCGTGACAAGCGAAATCAAACTGATCGTCGGACTGGGCAATCCCGGCCCGGAATATGCCAAGACCCGCCACAATGCGGGCGCCTGGTATGTGGAGCAACTGGCCCGCTGGCATAATGTCAGCCTGCGTGAAGAACCCAAATTCTTCGGCCATACTGCCCGCATTCTGGTCGAGGGGCAGGATGTGCGGCTGCTCATCCCGAACACCTATATGAACCTCTCTGGCAAGGCGGTGGCCGCACTGGCGCGTTTTTATCAGATTGAGCCGGAAGCGATGCTGGTGGCCCATGACGAACTGGATCTGCCGCCTGGCATCGCCAAGTTCAAGCAGGGTGGTGGTCACGGTGGCCATAACGGCCTCAAGGACATCATCGCCAAGATGGGCAACAACAATAACTTCTTCCGGCTGCGTCTCGGGATCGGCCATCCCGGCAGCAAAGAGCAGGTGGCAGGCTTCGTCCTGACCAAGGCCCCCAGCAGTGAACAGAACCTGATCGACGCCGCACTGGATGAATCCCTGCGCGCCACCGACATCCTGTTCAAACAAGATATGACCAAGGCCATGAATCGCTTGCACAGCTTCAAGGCGGAAAAGGGTTAGGTCGGTTTGACCCTGTACGGGCATTGTGCCGGTGCATGAGCAACGACCAGAACAAGCATGACATGGGCCGCCTGCGGGCGACCCCCAACAGCATCCATCAAGTAAGGTAACAATCCATGGGTTTTAAATGCGGTATCGTGGGCCTGCCCAATGTAGGCAAATCCACCCTGTTCAACGCGCTGACCAAGGCCGGTATCGAAGCCGCCAACTTCCCGTTCTGCACCATCGAGCCGAACACAGGTGTGGTGCCGATGCCGGACCCGCGCCTCGATCAGCTGGCTGCCATCATCAATCCGCAGCGCGTTGTGCCGACCACCATGGAATTTGTGGACATCGCCGGTCTGGTTGCCGGTGCCTCCAAGGGTGAAGGTCTGGGTAACCAGTTCCTGGCCAACATCCGTGAAACCGAAGCGATCGGCCACGTAGTGCGCTGCTTCGACGACGAAAACATCATTCACGTTGCCGGCAAGGTCTCTCCCGCTGACGATATCGAAGTGATCAACACCGAGCTGGCCCTGTCGGACCTGGACGCCTGTGAGCGCGCCATTCACCGTCAGTCCAAGCGCGCCAAAGGCGGCGACAAGGATGCCAAGCTGGAAGTGGAAGTGCTTGAGAAGATCAAGGTCGCGCTGGAAAACGGTCAGATGATCCGCGGCATGAAGCTGGATAAAGAAGAGCTGGCCGCCGTCAGCCACCTCAACTTCCTGACCCTGAAACCCACCATGTATATCGCCAACGTGGCGGAAGATGGTTTCGAGAACAATCCCTATCTGGACAAGGTGCGTGAAATCGCCGCCGCCGAGAACGCGGTCGTGGTCGTGGTCTGCTGCGCCATCGAAGCGGACATCGCAGAACTGGACGACGAAGATCGCGCCGAGTTCATGGCAGACCTGGGCATCGAAGAGCCGGGCCTGAACCGCGTTATCCGCTCCGGCTACCAGCTGCTCAACCTGCAAACCTACTTCACCGCCGGTGTGAAAGAGGTGCGCGCCTGGACTATTCCGGTCGGTGCCACTGCCCCGCAAGCGGCTGGCAAGATCCACACTGACTTTGAAAAAGGCTTTATTCGCGCCCAAACCATCGCCTTTGAAGACTTTATCAACTACAAGGGTGAGCAAGGCGCCAAGGAAGCGGGCAAGATGCGCGCTGAAGGGAAAGATTACATCGTCAAAGATGGCGATATCATGAACTTCCTGTTCAACGTCTAATCCCATGACAGGCCAGCATTTGCTGGCCTGTTTTTTATCTGCCATTGCCCGGGCAATCATGGCAATGTCTTAAAAAAAAGCAGATTGTTGGGCTTTTGCGCAACAGAGACCAATAACTGGTCAAACGCACTCAAATTGCGTTTTTCTGGCAAAAAAAGGGTTGACGCCCCAGAGCCAGATACGCATAATTCGGCCCGCACGGTGACGAGGTAACGACTCACCGGAAGCAAGGTTGGCTATGTAGCTCAGTTGGTTAGAGCATCGCACTCATAATGCGGGGGTCACAGGTTCGAATCCCGTCATAGCCACCATCTCTAGTTGGGGTATCGCCAAGCGGTAAGGCAGCGGGTTTTGATCTCGCCATCCCTAGGTTCGAATCCTAGTACCCCAGCCATTTTTAAAAGTTCTTTGCCAGTCTCGCGACTGTTGAGGAACGCTGTTGGGGTATCGCCAAGCGGTAAGGCAGCGGGTTTTGATCTCGCCATCCCTAGGTTCGAATCCTAGTACCCCAGCCATTTTTGAAAGATGTTTGATAGTTTCTGTCATGCATCACTGTTGGGGTATCGCCAAGCGGTAAGGCAGCGGGTTTTGATCTCGCCATCCCTAGGTTCGAATCCTAGTACCCCAGCCATATTTCTGTTCTCTTCCACATCAGTGGTCGATAACAAACGGCTATGTAGCTCAGTTGGTTAGAGCATCGCACTCATAATGCGGGGGTCACAGGTTCGAATCCCGTCATAGCCACCATTATTTCTGTTGGGGTATCGCCAAGCGGTAAGGCAGCGGGTTTTGATCTCGCCATCCCTAGGTTCGAATCCTAGTACCCCAGCCATTTTTCTGTTCTCTTCCACATCAGTGGTCGATAACAAACGGCTATGTAGCTCAGTTGGTTAGAGCATCGCACTCATAATGCGGGGGTCACAGGTTCGAATCCCGTCATAGCCACCATTAATATTGCGGAAGTGGCGAAATTGGTAGACGCACCAGATTTAGGTTCTGGCGCCCTAGGCGTGAGAGTTCGAGTCTCTCCTTCCGCACCATTAATAGCAGTACCAAACAGACCAGCTCACGCTGGTTTTTTTGTATCTGAAATTTGCCTCTCCCCAGTTTTTCTCTCTCGCCTCTATTAACCCATCTCCACGTTAATTCCCGTTCACGTCACTCTTCGCTTATTCCGAGCACGCCTTGCCACTCTTGTCTCCCGACCATAAAAAAGCGGCCCGCAGGCCGCTGGTACACACATTCATCATCCCGGTTATCAGAACGGGAAGAACCAGGGAATAGCCACCACGCTGACCGCCATCACCAACAGGGTGAATGGCACCCCGATACGGATAAAGTCGGCGAACTTGTAGTTGCCCGGCCCCAGTACCAGGGTATTCACCGGTGACGAGACCGGCGTCATAAAAGCGGCCGAGGCGGCGATGGCAATGGTCATGGCAAACGGATAGGGCGAGACTCCCATCTGTTGCGCCGTGCCCAGCGCAATGGGCGCCATCAGCACAGCTGTCGCGGTGTTGGAGATAAAGAGCCCGATCACCGCGCAGAGGGCAAACAGGCTGGCCAGCATGACCCGCGGCCCCATCTCCCCTACCGCATTGATCAGACCACCGACGATCAGAGCCACCCCGCCGGTTTTTTGCAGCGCCAGCGCAAAGGGGAGCATACCGACGATGAGGATCAGGGTCGGCCAGTGGATCGACTTGTAGGCACTCTCCATGTCGATGCAGCGAAACTTGCCCATCAGCAGGCAGGCGATCAGCGCGGCAATCACGTTGGGCACCGGATCGGTCACCATCAGCAGGATCATCACTCCAAGGCAGAAGAGGGCATGAATAGCCTGACTGCGGGCGGGGGCCATCTCGTCCACTTCGGCAGGCAAGCCCATCAGCAGAAAGTCGCGGCTATGGGTCTGCAACTGTCTGATGTGGCTCCAATTCCCTACCACCAGCAGGGTGTCGCCCATCAGCAAAGGCTCGTCCACCAGCTTGCCTGCCAGTGCCTCACCGTCGCGGCGCAGCCCCACCACGCTCAACCCATAGCTGGAGCGGAAGGTCACCTCACGCACGCTTTTACCCAGCAGCTTGGACTCGGGGATCAGCGACACCTCGGCCATCCCCACCTCCCGCGCCTGA
The DNA here is from genome assembly GCF_001728955.1 of Aeromonas sp. DNP9. NCBI lineage: Bacteria > Pseudomonadati > Pseudomonadota > Gammaproteobacteria > Aeromonadales > Aeromonadaceae > Aeromonas > Aeromonas sp. DNP9. Next base: position 123,933 of record NZ_LYSQ01000002.1, read on the forward strand.
TCGGAGAAGTACTCCCCGCGCAGGATCATGGGTTCGAGCCGCGCCTCGGTGCAAAACGCCCGCACATCCACCTCGGGGTCTGACATGTCGATCAGCAGCACATCCTTGGCCTGGAACTCACTGATCCCGGACACCGGCACCATCACCCGGCGAAACTTGCGCCAGCGCTCCACCCCGATGACGTGGGCACCATAACGGGCACGCAGTTGCAGCTCATCCAGGGTATGGCCAATCAGCGGGGAGTCCGGCCGCAGCGCCAGACGACGAGCCCGACCGGCCAGTCGGTAGTCTCGGATCAGATCGCGCAGAGTGCGGCGCCCGGTCGACTTGCCCTTGCCCTCTTCCCCTTCACCCACCAGGGAGCCGCGCACCAGCAGCATGTAGAGGATGCCCAGCCCCAGGATCAGCACGCCCATGGGGGTGAAATCGAAGAACCCGAAACCGTGAATGCCGTGACGCATCAGCTCGCTGTTGACCACCATGTTGGGGGGCGTGGCCACCAGCGTCATCATGCCGCTGATCAGCCCGGCAAAACCGAGCGGCATCATCAGGCGACCAGCCGGGATCCCCATCCGGTTCGCCACGCTCAGCACCACCGGGATAAAAATGGCCACCACTCCGGTGCTGCTCATCACAGCCCCCAGACTCGCCACCGCCACCATCAGCAACACCAGCAGCTTGGTCTCGCTGCTGCCCGCCACCTTCACCAACGCATCCCCCACCTGATAGGCGATGCCGGTGCGCACCAGCCCCTCACCCACCACAAACAGGGCGGCAATCAGAATGACGTTGGGATCGCTAAAGCCCGCCAGCGCCTCCGGCAGGGTGAGGGTGCCGCTCAGCACAAAGAGGATAATGATCAACAGGGCGACCACATCCATGCGCACCTTGTTGGTCATAAAGAGATAGATGGCGCCAGCCAGCAGACAGAGCACCCAGACAAGCTCGGAATTCAATACAACCTCCTTTTATCACGTGATTCTCCTCCCGGAGAGTGGACTCTATCAGACCACAGCCACGGCGCTATCATCTTGCTACATATCAATAAAGTCCGGCCCGCCGGGGCACCATAACCCATCACTGCTGGAATAACCGGGCAGCAGCGGCGATTTCTTTGATATGGGCCAAGTACGGGGCGGACAAAAGTCCTGCCCCTCCTCCCCCTCACCCCTTAGAATGGCGCCCTCGCATACTAACCCTCATGCCCAAGGATCAGAAAATGAGCATATTCGAGCTGTTCAGCATCAATAACACGCTAGTGACCATACCGCTGGGTGGCGGCTATGCCATGTCATGGATTGAAGCCATCGGCACCCTGTTCGGGCTGGCCTGTATCTGGTTCGCCAGTCAGGAGAAGACCATCAACTACCTGTTCGGTCTGATCAACGTCAGCCTGTTTGCCATCATCTTCTTCCAGATCCAGCTCTACGGGCTGTTGATGCTGCAGCTGTTCTTCTTCTGCGCCAACGTCTACGGCTGGTACGCCTGGACCCGCCCGGCCAACGATCAGGGGGATACCCTGCAGATCCGCTGGCTCAGCAAATCCAAACTGATGGTGACCGCCGCCGTGAGCGTGCTGGCCATCGCTCTGCTGACCCGCTATATCGACCCGGTCTTCGCCACCCTGGCACGCACCTCGGTCTCCCTGCTCAACCTGTTTGGTGCCAACCTTGCCATCCCCGAGCCCTCCCCCGATGCCTTCCCGTTCTGGGATGCCAGCATGACGGTGCTCTCGGTGGTCGCCCAGATCCTGATGACCCGCAAATACGTGGAGAACTGGATCCTCTGGGTCGTCATCAACATCATCAGCATCGGTGTCTATGCCGCGCAGGGCGTTTACGCCATGTCGCTGGAGTACCTCATCCTGCTGTTTATCGCCGCCAACGGCACTCGCCTCTGGGTGATTGCCGCCAAGCGCCAGCCACAAGGTCTGTAAGCCATGACTCTGTTACCCCATCTCCAGTGCCGCCCCGACCAGATTGCCGAGCGGGTGGTGCTGTGCGGCGACCCGGCCCGGGTCGACCGCATCGCCAGCCAGCTCGAGCAGTGTGAAGTGCTGGGGCAAAACCGGGAGTTTCGCCTCATCAATGGCCGTTATCAGGGAGTGCCGATCACGGTTTGCAGCACCGGCATCGGCGGCGCGTCGGCCATCATCGCGCTGGAGGAGCTGGTGCAGGCGGGTGCCCACTCGCTTATTCGGGTCGGCTCCGCAGGTGCCCTGCAACACGACATCGGCCTTGGCGACCTTATCGTGGTGGAAGGGGCGGTACGCAATGAGGGGGCCTCGCAGGCCTATCTGCCCGCCGAGTACCCCGCCTGCGCCGATATCTGGCTGCAGGCCGCCTTGCTCAACCATGTGGCAACCGGCAGCCAGCCTCATTGGCACGGGCTGGTACGCTCCCACGACAGCTTCTATCGGGATGATGAGCAGGAGGTATGCCGCTACTGGCATGCCCGTGGCGTGCTCGGCGCCGATATGGAGACCGCCTCCCTGCTGACCGTGGGTCGCCTGCGCAAGGTGCGGGTCGCCGCCGTGCTCTGCAACGTGGTGCTGTTCGAGCAGGATGTGCAAAAAGGGGTGGCGGATTACGCCAGCGCCGAACAGGCGATGATGGCCGGTGAGCAGCACGCCATCGCCGCCGCCCTCAACGCCCTGGTGCAATAAACCGCAAACCGTTAACTGCGGCACATCCGCTACCGTGCGGGCTGGTATCCGGCCCGCACTCTTGCTAGCCTCATGGCCCTCGTCATCTGGTGCGACAGGCAAGTCATGCAGCAACAGCCCTACCCCCTCGGCCGTTTTCACGCCGAACTCCAGCAGCTTGAACCCCGCTTTGCCGCGGCGCTCGACACCTGCACCCTGTTTCTGCGCCGCTACCTGCCGGGCGAATTGATCATGCGGCAGGGGGAGCAGAGCGAGCAGCTCTATCTGGTCGAACATGGCCGGGTCTCCCTCAGCAGCACGGTACACTCTGGCCGCCGCTTCCAGCTCGGCGAAATAGCCTGCCACAGCCAGATCTTCGGTGAGATGGAGTTCTTCAGCGCCACCCCGGTGCAGTGGAACGTGGTGGCCGAGACCGAGCTGGATGCCCGGGTCATCTGCGCCCACAAGCTGGCCCAGCGGCTGCTGGCCGAACCCGAGCTGACCCTGTTCTTTGCCGCCGCGCTCGCCAGCGACTATCTCGATACCCTGGAGATCACCACCAGCCGACTGCTCCACCCCATCGCCTACAACATCGCCTATGAGCTGTGGCGTGAGCGCCAGCGCACTCCGATGCTGGGATCGCGCAAGCGGGCTCACGAGGCGGCCCGCTTCGGCACCACAGAGCGGGTCTACCGCCGCGCCCTCAAGGAGCTGGTCGAACAGGGCATAGTTGCCGACGGCAGCGATGGCCCTGTTATCGCCGATCTAGCCAGGTTGCGCGCCTATCTCGACCTTTGATTTCCATTCACCTCATTTCGATTCACCCTGTCAGGAGTCACCATGTCTGCCCATCCCTATCCCGAATTCACCTTCTTCAGCCGCTTCGTCGCCGATATTCAGGCGGGCCGCAAGACCATCACCATCCGCGACGAGAGCGAGGCCAACTGGCAGCCCGGCCAACGTCTGGCGCTGTTCACCAACCCTGAACACCAGCCCTTTGGCACCATAGAGGTGCTCTCCGTCAATGCTGTAGCCTTCGATGAGCTCAATAACGAGCATGCCCGTCAGGAGAACATGAGCCTCCCCGAGCTCAAACAGGTGATCCGCGACATCTACCCCGATCTGCCGCCGCTCTATGTGATTGAATTCGTGCTGATTGAAGCCTGATTTTGTGAGCTGCCTCAGCTAACGCCGGTTGCGCTCTTTGGCTAAAAGCGCAAAATAACTGTTTTTATATACAGTTGTTGGTGAATTATGGATACACAACTTGAACCGGCCATTGCGGCCATGGTGGCAGAGTTCATTGCAGCAGGCCGCCCCAAGGCGAGCAGCCTGAGCTGGCAGGAGCGGCGTGAAGGTTATCTTGCTTCAGCCATATTGGGTGGTGAACGGGAGGAAGTCGGCGCTGTCGAAGAGTGGCAAAATGGCCATCATTCCATTCGCCTATATCAGCCAGCGCCAACCTCAAGCGCAAACCGTCCGGCCCTGATCTACTTTCATGGCGGCTGTTTTGTCAGCGGCGAGTTCGACACCCACGACCGCCAGATGCGCATGCTGTGTAATCGCGCCGAAGCACTGGTGTTCGCGGTACATACCCGCCTTGCCCCTGAACACACCTATCCTGCAGCACACGACGACGCACTGGCTGCTACGCTCGCCATCATGGCCGATGTGGAGAAATGGCATGGGGATCCGGCGCGGGTTGTCCTTGCGGGCGACAGTGCCGGCGGCCACCTCGCCCTCATCACAACATTGCGACTCAAGGATCAAGGCGCCCCTTTGCCTGCAGCCCAACTGCTCATCTACCCGATGCTCGATGCTGCGGGCGACAGTGACAGCTATCGGCAGCTAGGGGATGACTACCTCATCACCCGCGACATGCTGTTAAGCGGTTTTCACGCCTATCTGGGCGAGCTACCCGCCACTCATCCCGAAGCCAGCCCGCTCCACCATCCAGCCCTGTCAGGATTGCCGCCGACCCATATCGTAACGGCGGAATATGATCCGCTGCGCGATGAGGGGGAAGCCCTCTATCGCAAACTACTACAAGCCGGCGTCACAACCACCTGTCAGCGGCAACTGGGTGTTATACACGGCTTCTTCCAACTGGCCGGAGTCAGCCCCGCGGCGCGTCAACTCATTGAACAGCTCTCACTGCTGATCAGGAGACTCTGATTTGGCCTTTGCCGAGCGATGTGTTAATAGTGTGCTCTTTTGAATCAGGGAGGTGACCCAAGTGTTTGAAATAGCGAGCCTGAGAGAAGGGATGATGCACGGGGTCGAGCTGTTCCAGCTGCTGCTGGAGATCATCTCCATCGCCTGTGTGGTGATAGGGCTTGGCAAGACCCTCTGGCTGGCGGCAAGAGTGCGGGATCACCAACCCGGCTTTCCGCGTATTCGCCTCTGTTTTGGCAGCTGGCTCATTCTGGCGCTGGAGTTCCAGCTCGCCGCCGACATCCTGGCCACCACGGTCGCACCGAGCAAGGAGGAGCTGATCCGCCTCGCCATCATCGCGGTGATCCGCACCTTCCTGAACTACTTCCTCGGCAAGGAGCTGGAAGCACAAGCGGAGCGCCAACAAGAGAAGGCAGAACGCCAGCAGGAGCAGCGCAGCGAGCAGGACAAGGCTGCTCAATAACCAGTATTCCTGCATAGCATCAACGCTAAGTGCCGTGCCATCCCGACCACAGCCGTGGCTTGGGATGGCACCTTTGTGACCCTTCCCGCACTTTTGGCAATCAGCCAACTATGGAACCCTTTTCAAGGTTTCCCCTGCCCTGTTGAGTGCCCGCTCATCTGCGTAAGATAGAAAATCTCTTCCCCCAACCGGCCAAGCTGATGAACCCGCATACCCTCCACACGCCCGATATCGACCTCGAGAGCTGCGTCATCTACCAGATCTACCCCATGAGTTTTCAGGACAGCGATGGCGACGGCATGGGCGATATCAACGGCATTCGTCAGCGCCTCGGTTATCTGGCCACCCTCGGGGTCGATATGCTCTGGCTCACCCCCATCTATCGCTCCCCCAAACGGGACAACGGCTACGACGTGGCGGACTACCGCTCCATCGACCCCGCCTTCGGCACCCTGACCGAGATGGAGCAGCTGATAGCCGAAGCGGCCGCTCACGGCATCGGCATCATGATGGATATCGTCGCCAACCACACCTCCACCGAGCACGAATGGTTTATGAAGGCACTGGCCGGGGCTCCCCGCTATCAGGACTACTACGTATTCCGGGATCAAGCCTTTGTCGATGCTCACCCCATTACCTCGATTTTTGGCGGCAGCGGCTGGCAGTATGTGCCGGAGCTTGATCGCTACTACCTGCACAACTTCGATCCCAGTCAGGCCGATCTGGACTGGGACAACCCGGCGGTGCGGGCCGAAATGGCAGCGGTGATCAACTTCTGGCTGGGCAAAGGGATCAAGGGATTTCGCTTCGATGTGATCGACATGGTGAGCAAGGAGTGGGACCAGCTTGCCATGAGCAACGGCCCGCGCCTGCACGACTATATCCGCGAGCTCAATGCCGCGAGCTTCGGCGGAAAGGGGATCATCACTGTGGGGGAGACCTGGGGAGCCGATCTCGCCCATATGCAGAACTATTCGAACCACGATGGCAGCGAGTTCAGCATGGTGTTCAACTTCGAGCATCTGGGGCTGGGCAGTGACAAGTGGTCATCCCGCTTTGATCCCCTCGCCTTCAAGCGAGCCATGGCCCGCCACCAGCAAGGGCTGCACGGGCGTGGCTGGAACAGCCTGTTTCTCGGCAACCACGACCTGCCTCGCGCTGTCTCCCGCTTTGGCGATGACAGGCCAGAGTGGCGGGAAACCAGTGCCAGGCTGTGGGCCATGGTGCTGCACCTGATGCAGGGCACTCCCTTCATCTATCAGGGGGAGGAGCTCGCCATGACCAACCGTCACTGGCAGCCGGACGAGCTACGCGATGTGGAGGCCATCAACTACTGCGCCAGCCACTCAGGGCTGGATCCTGCCGAGCTGAGTCGGCGGCTCGATGCCATCGGCCGAGACAACGCCCGCACCCCAATGCAGTGGGACGCCGGCCCCCACGCCGGATTCAGCACGGCCACGCCCTGGATTGCCCTCAACGCCAACCACATTGAAATCAACGCCGCCGAGCAGCTGGCCCGTCCCGACTCGCCGTTTCACTGCTATCGCCAGCTTATCGCCCTGCGCAAGGCTCACCCTGTCGTTCGCCACGGCAATTTCGAACTGCTGGATGGGGATGATCCCGAGCGCATCAGCCATCGCCGCCACTGGCAGGATCCGGCCAGCGGAGAGCGGCACACCCTGCTGCTGCTCGCCAATCTCACGGCGAACCCCTTGCCGATGCCCCACTTCGACAAGGTGGCAGACGGAATGCGGTTGCTGCTGGCCAATTACCCAAGCGAACCGATGCAGCTCTTCGCCCCTTATCAGTGCGCCATCTGGCTGCAAGTGGAGCAGGGTTAACCCCGTGCTGACGGGCCATGTCAATGGCCCGTCAGCCACCTCCCGTTTGCTGTCAGCAGAAAATCATGCACCCACGCGTCGGGATTAAATTAACCACTATTACTGACTTATTAATTGATTATTTATCCCGTTTGATACGCTCTCATTGCCCCTCTTACTATGCCTGCGACCTATCCATTGCCGATGCAACTATCGGCCTTCAAACTGGCATAGCAAAGTGGAAAACAGATGATCACCACAGACGGGAATAACGCAGTCGCCTCGGTGGCGTACCGCACCAGCGAAGTCATCGCCATCTACCCCATCACCCCCAGCTCGGCCATGGCGGAGCAATCGTCGGCCTGGTCGAGCGAGCGGGGCAAGAACCTCTGGGGGGATGTCCCCCGGGTTGTCGAGATGCAGTCGGAAGGGGGCGCCATCGCCGCCGTCCACGGCGCCCTGCAGACCGGCGCGCTGGCGACCTCGTTTACCTCGTCGCAGGGTTTGCTGCTGATGATCCCCAACCTCTACAAGCTGGCGGGTCAGCTCATCCCCTTCGTGCTGCATGTGGCGGCACGCACCGTGGCGACCCACGCGCTATCGATCTTTGGCGATCACTCGGACGTGATGGCGGTGCGCCAGACCGGCTGTGCCATGCTCTGTGCCAGCAATGTGCAGGAGGCGCAGGACTTTGCCCTGATCTCCCAGATAGCGAGCCTCAACAGCCGCCTTCCCTTTATCCACTTCTTCGACGGCTTTCGTACCTCTCACGAGATCGCCAAGATAGCGCCGCTCGCTGACGACACTCTGCGTGCCCTGCTGCCCGCAGATGCCATCCGTGCCCATCGTGACCGGGCACTCACCCCCGACAAACCGGTCATTCGCGGCACCGCCGCCAACCCGGACACCTACTTCCAGTGCCGGGAGGCGAGCAACCCCTGGTATGACGCCGCCTATGGCCATGTGAGCGAGGCGATGCAGGCTTTTGGCAAGCAGACTGGCCGCCACTACCGGCCGTTTGAATATGTCGGCCACCCACAGGCGGAGCGGATTGTGGTGCTGATGGGCTCGGCCATCGGCACCTGTGAAGAGGTGATCGAGCGCCTGCTGGCCCAAGGGGAGAAGGTAGGTCTGGTGAAGGTGCGGCTGTTCCGTCCCTTCTCGGCCGGGCACCTGTTGGCCGCGATTCCCGAGAGTGCCCGCGCCATCGCCGTGCTGGACCGCACCAAGGAGCCGGGCGCACAGGCCGAGCCCCTCTATCTCGACGTGATGACGGCGCTGGCCGAAGCGGTCAGCCGGGGCGAGCGGGCAAGCCTGCCGCGGGTGATCGGCGGCCGCTATGGCCTCTCCTCCAAAGAGTTCGGCCCCGCCTGCGCGCTGGCTGTGTTTGCCGAACTGGCGCAGGAGAACCCGCGCCCACGCTTTACCGTCGGCATCTTCGATGACATCACAGGTCTCTCGCTACCGCTGCCCGCGCTCAATTCGCAAAGCCCCATCCACAGCCAGCAACACAAGCTGGAGGCGCTCTTCTACGGCCTTGGCAGCGATGGCACCGTCTCGGCGGCCAAGAACAGCATCAAGAGCCTCGGCAACCACACCGACCTCTATCCGCAGGGCTATTTCGTATACGACTCGAAAAAGGCGGGCGGCCTCACCGTCTCTCACCTGCGAGTGGGCGAGCGGCCGCTGCAATCGGCCTATCTGGTGGAAGAGGCGGACTTTATCGGCTGCCATCAGTGGCAGTTTGTCGACAAGTACCGGATGGCGGAGCGCTTGAAAGCGGGCGGCATCTTCCTGCTCAACACCCCCTACAGCGAAGCGGAGATCTGGCAACGACTACCCAGCGAGGTACAGCATGCCCTGCGCGAGAAAGAGGCGCGCTTCTACATCATCAACGCAGCCAAAATTGCCCGCGACTGCCAGCTCGGCAACCGCATCAATACCGTGATGCAGATGGCCTTCTTCCAGCTCAGCGCCATCATCCCCCCCGCAGAGGCGACCAGCCTGCTGAAGCAGGCCATCGCCACCAGCTATGGCAGCAAGGGACAAGCGCTGGTCGAGCGTAACTGGCAGGCACTGGAGGCAACCTGCGCCGCCCTGACCCGAGTGCCGCTGGGTGAGCTGGAGCCCGCCAGTCGCCCACGCCCGCCGGTGGTTTCCGCCAAGGCCCCCGATTTTGTCCAGACCGTCACCGCCGCCATGCTGGCGGGACTGGGTGACAGCCTGCCGGTCTCCGCCTTCCCGCCGGATGGCACCTGGCCAGTCGGCACCACCCGCTGGGAGAAGCGCAATATCGCCAAGGAGATCCCCATCTGGGAGGCGGAGCTCTGTACCCAGTGCAACTACTGCGTCGCCTCCTGTCCCCACTCGGCCATTCGCGCCAAGGTGGTAGAACCGGATGCGCTGGCCGCTGCCCCCGCCACCCTGGATGCGCTGGATGTGAAATCTCGTGACATGCGCGGCCAGCAGTACGTGCTGCAGGTGGCGCCGGAGGATTGCACCGGCTGCAATCTCTGCGTCGAGGTGTGCCCGGCCAAGGATCGCAGCAACCCGGATCGCAAGGCGATCAATATGGCTTCACGGCTCGATCACCTCGACGAGCAGAAGGCCAACTACGACTTCTTCCTCGACCTGCCAGAGCGCAGCGCCGAGCAGCTGGAGCGCATCGATATTCGCACCTCCCAGCTTATCTCGCCGCTGTTTGAATACTCGGGCGCCTGCTCCGGCTGTGGCGAGACTCCCTATATCAAGTTGCTGACCCAGCTCTATGGCGATCGGCTGCTGATTGCCAACGCCACCGGCTGTTCGTCCATTTATGGCGGCAACCTGCCCACCACCCCCTACACCACCAACGCCGACGGGCGCGGGCCGGCCTGGGCCAACTCGTTGTTTGAAGACAACGCCGAGTTCGGACTGGGCTTCCGTCTTACCGTCGATCAGCACAGGGAGCGGGTGCGCCGTCTGCTGGCGAGCCTGGGCGACACCATTCCGGCAGCGCTGCGCGAGGCGTTCGGCGATGCCACCCTGCCGGTTTCCGAGCAGCGGGCCCATATCCAGCAGTTGCGAGCGCTGCTGCAGGAGAGCCAGACCCCGGCAGCCCAAGAACTGGCTCGCGATGCGGACTATCTGGTGGAAAAATCGGTCTGGCTCATCGGCGGCGATGGCTGGGCCTACGACATCGGCTTTGGCGGGCTCGACCATGTGCTGAGTCTGGGGGAGAACATCAATGTGCTGGTACTCGACACCCAGTGCTACTCCAACACCGGCGGCCAACAGTCGAAGGCGACGCCACTCGGTGCCATCACCAAGTTTGGCGACCAGGGCAAACGCAAGGCACGCAAGGATCTCGGCGCCAGCGTGATGATGTATGGCCACGTCTATGTGGCGCAGATCTCCCTCGGCGCCCAGATGAACCAGACGGTGAAGGCAATTCAGGAGGCGGAAGCCTACCCGGGCCCCTCGCTCATCATTGCCTACAGCCCCTGCGAGGAGCATGGCTACGACATGGCCGAGAGCCACGAGCAGATGAAGCAGCTGACCGCCACCGGCTTCTGGCCCCTCTACCGCTTCGATCCGCGCCGCGCTGACGAGGGTAAATTGCCGCTGGCGCTCGACTCGCGGGCCCCCAATGCCTCGCTGGCCGAGACCTTGCGCCACGAGCCCCGCTTCCAGCGGCTGGAACGCCAGCTGCCGGAGGTGGCCAGCCAGCTCTATGAAGAGGCGGAGCAGGAGGCCAATCGCCGCTTCGCCTGGCTGAGCCAACTGGCGGGCAAGGAGAGCCCGGCGCAGGAGTAAGCCGCGTTCGGCTTGATGGCAGCAGCCACGCTATTCGCCAAATAACAATCAGGGCTCCCCGCGGGGAGCCCTGATGCTATCTATGGTGAGCCAATATCGGCGCAGGCCAAATCAGGCACTGATGGAGGCCAGCTCGTGGCGCTTCAACGCCAGCAATGTGATGAGCAGCGCCAGCGTGGCGATCAGTGCCATGCCGATATAGGTCGCGCTGAAGCCCGGGGCCAGCAGATCGGGGGCGAGCCGGCTCAAATCACCATCGCTGCCGGCCGGCAGGCGCAAGTGGAACAGCATGGAGCAGATGGCCACGCCGACGGCACCGCCGAGCTCCCGCCCGAAGTTGAACAGCGACATGCCGATGCCGCGATCTTCCCGTGGCAGGGCATTTTGCACTACTACCGAGAGTGCGGGCAGCACCAGACCCAGACCAATACCGGCAAACCCGAGCGCCAGTCTGACCCAGGCATCGAAGTGGATCTGCCACAGAGCCACTGCCGCGAGGCCAAAGCCCACCGCAACAAAGCTCTTGTAGTGACCGGTACGGCCAATCAGTTTGCCACCGACAAAAGCGCCAGCGGTGATGCAGATCATGAAGATGACCATGATGGCGCCGCTCTCGCTGGCGCTCATCCCCTTCTGCCACTGCATCTGCAACGGCAGATAGACCAGCACGGCAAACATCAGCAACTGGGAGAGCATCACCAGCAGCACGCTCACCAGATAACCGGGCAGCCGTGCCAGATGGGCAGGCAATATGGGGTCGTGAGCACGCCGCTCAATCAGAATCAGCAGCAGCAATGCGACGCCCAGCGCCGCCGAGAGCCAGACTGCAGGCAGCGCCGCTTCCGGCGAGAGCAGCAACAGGGTGAGCGTGGTGACGGTAATCAGCAGACCCGCCCCCTTCCAGTCGAAGCGACTGTGGCGACGCACGTTGAGCTGTTTGAGGTTGCGGTTGATGAGAAAGACCGCCAGCGCCCCGAGCGGCAGATTGATCCAGAAGATCCAGCGCCAGCTGAGCTGCTCGGTGAAATAGCCGCCAAGCAAGGGGCCAGCGATGCTGGAGACTGCATAGACCGCTGAGATGTAGCCCTGATACTTGCCCACCTCCCGCGGCGGAATGGTGTCGGCAATCACGGTAAACGCGAGGGCAATCAGACCGCCGCCTCCCAGCCCTTGCAGCACCCGCGCTGCCAGCAAGGTCGGCAGATCCTGGGAGAGCGCACAGGCCACCGAGCCCGCCAGAAACAGGCCGATGCCGATATTGAGCATCCGCACCCGGCCAAAGAGATCGCTCAGCTTGCCGTAGAGGGGCAGCACGGCGGTCGCGGCCAGCAGGTAGGCGGTCACCACCCAGGTGAGGGCGGCACCAGCATGCAGCTCGGCGCCAATCATGGGCAGCGGGGTGGTGACTATGCTCTTTTCCAGTGAACCGAGCGCGATCACCAGCGCCACACTGGAGAAGATGGTTTTGGGGGATATTTTCGAAGTCATAAGCGGACTCGCTGATCTGATATGCCAAAGTATCCGGCAATGAACGGATTATTGTCTCACAAATCAGCAAGAGATAGAAAAAACGGCGGCCACAATCTGCCCAACCATGAGGCCGATCCCACAAAACGCCGATAGTTTCTGCTAGCCTGCTCTATTTGATTCGAGGAGCCCCCATGAGCGAGCGTGAGCAGTACGGGTTTGATCACTACGATGCCCTGATTTTCGATATGGATGGCACTTTGGTAGATTCCATGCCTCTTCATCTGGATGCCTGGGAGCTCACCTGCGCCGAATTCGGCATCCCCTTCGAGCGGGATCAGCTCTATCAGTATGGCGGCATTCCCACCCGCAAGATCATCGCCATGCTGGCCGAGCAGCAGGGGCTGACGGTGGATGTCGAGGCCTTTACCCGTCGCAAGATTGCCCTCTATATGGAACATATCGACAAGGTCAGCGTCTTTCCCAAAATGTGGGAGCTGGTCAGGCACTATCACGGCAAGGTGAAGATGGGGATTGGCACCGGCTCACCGCGCAATCAGGCGGAGGCCATCCTGAAAAGCACCGGGCTCGATGCCTATATCTCGGTGGTGGTGAGCGCCGATGATGTCACCAACCACAAACCGTACCCGGACACCTTTTTGCAGGTGGCCGAACAGCTGGGCGCCAATCCCGCCAACTGTCTGGTGTTTGAAGATACCCGGATCGGGCTTGAGGCCGGCAAGGCGGCAGGGATGGATACCGTGCTGGTTATCGAAGGTGACCTGCACCAGCGCTAAACGGCTCAGGGCAAGCAGGCAAACCGATAAAATGGTGCCACGACAGTGGCACCATTTTTTGTTTACGTGAGCATAGCGGCAGCGTCAGTGCCCGGTCAGCGCGGCGATCGCCGCCGGAATAGCGGCAACCGTCAGACAAAGGGCGTTGGCCTGCGCCTCGTCATGTAGTGCCTGATGAGCGCGCAGCAGCTCAAGGGCCTCGGCCGGAGTATCTGCAAAGGTGGGGGCGGCGATGGCGGCAAATCCCTGTTCGACCAGTTGACGACGCTCATCGCTATAGCTGGGTGCATTCGCATCGAGATAGGTAAGCGACTGACCTTGCTTGAAAAAGTGATAGTTAGGCATCGATTGGCCCCGCAAAAATAAAGCGTCATTCTACTCCTTTTTGCTCCATCGCCAGCGTCAATCTGTGTCGTCTCAAGTGATCTCGTTCACATTTTTATCAACAAACTTTCACCTATTAGGCGCCGTCCAAATCCCCTCTTCACGCGGCGTCAGACAACACCCGATACCGTCACTCTGCGCCAAACAAAACGCCTCCACAAAGGAGGCGTTGCGACTGAAACAGGGTGGCTCCCGTTACATGGCATTCGTCGATTCGAAGATCTTGTCCGCCGAGGCCTCGACAAAGCCCGGATAGAGCACACCATCGGCCTGCGGATAGCGCAGGGCAAACTCGTAGAAGCAGCTCGGGATGGTACGCACCCCATCGCTGAACGGCACCTCGGCTTTGTCCGCCATGGTGGAGGATTGCTCCAGCATAACCTGCGGATCCCCCTTCACCTCGCCACCCACACTGTTGAGGACAAAACCCGCAGCCTTGAGCGCAGCATTGACCTGATGGATGGTGTCGAAATCCTTCAACTTGTTGATATTGACCGTGAAGTGGTTGGCACGATAACCCCAGGCTGCCATCCAGGCCGCATACTCGCTCTCCGCCAGCAGAGTCTGATAATCGGCATAGGAGACCTGCCAGGGGGCGCCGGTGTAGAGAAATGCCGGGGTATCGGTCAGATGATCAGGCACCTGATCCGCCAGCTTGTGGATGATGGCCTGGGCAGCCGGGGAGAGCTCTTCCACCTTCAGCTCACTGATAAACACCTTGGGAGCGTCCGGATCCTGATGCTCAAAGTGCTTGGCATAGAGCTTCTTGGCCTTGAAGACGTACTCGCCCTTCTGCTCGTAACCGAGCGCCAGAAAGTGGGCGGCCAGCTTCTCCAGCCCCAGCTTGGGCAGGTTGTAGGTACGAAACGCCACGTGATCGTTGACGATGGGCTCGCCGCCACCCAGCAGGGTGTGCACCTTGAGGGCACTCGGGGTCACCTTGATGTAGTTGTCCCACAGATGGCTGAACAGGGTGTCGATATCCTTTTGCATCTCTCTTTCCTTTGATTGCGGGTACAGACAAGGGCACCTGCTCAGCGCCCCTTTTATTGTCGTGGTCAGGCGCTAGCTCCAACGGAGATAGCGCCGACCTTGGCTTTCTTAAAACGTCAAACCAGGAGACAGCTGCTCCGGCATGGCGGCCTTGCTGTCTTCAACGGAGGCAACTGGATACGCACAGTAGTCAGCAGCGTAGTAGGCGCTCGCTCTGTGGTTGCCGGAAGCGCCGATGCCACCAAACGGCGCGGCACTGGAGGCGCCGGTGATGGGTTTGTTCCAGTTGACGATACCGGCGCGGATCCGCTTGAAGAAGTGGTGCCAGTCCGCCTCCTTGTCCCCCAGCAGACCGGCCGAGAGACCATAACGGGTAGCGTTGCCCTGATCGATGGCTGCATCGAAATCATCGTAACGAATGAGTTGCAGCAACGGGCCGAAGTACTCTTCGTCAGGCAGCGCGCTCACTGAGGTCACGTCGATAATACCCGGGGAGACAAAGCCTGTGCCCGCTTCCAGGTGCTTGAGGGTAAGCAGGCTCTCGCCACCGAGGTGCTGCAGGTTGGCTTGCGCCTCGACCATGCCCAGTGCAGCCTTCTCGCTTATCATCGAGCCCATGAACGGCTGCTCGGCGGCGTCATAGAGGCCGACCTTGATCTGGCTAACCACCTCGACCAGTCGATTGACCAGGGCATCGCCCCGCTCGCCGCGCTCGACAAACAGACGGCGGGAGCAAGTACAGCGCTGACCAGAGGTAATAAACGCCGACTGGACGATGGCATGGACGGCGCCGTCGATGTCGCTCACCTCTTTCACGATCAGCGGGTTGTTGCCGCCCATCTCGAGGGCCAGAATTTTGCCCGGCAGACCGGCAAACTGCTGATGGAGGAAATGACCGGTGCGGGAGGAGCCGGTGAAGAAGAGGCCGTCAATGTCGGGATTGCCCGCCAGCGCCTTGCCAGTCTCGACCTCCCCTTGCACCAGATTGAGCACTCCCTTGGGCAATCCGGCCTGCTGCCACACCTTGACCATGGCTTCGGCCACCATGGGGGTCAGCTCGGAGGGTTTGAACACCACGGTGTTACCCGCAATCAGCGCCGGGACAATATGGCCGTTGGGCAGATGACCCGGGAAGTTGTAAGGGCCGAACACCGCCACCACACCGTGGGGCTTGTGACGGACAAACGCCTTGGCGCCCGGCATGGCATTTTCAACGGTGCCGGTACGCTCGTCGTGCGCACGGATGGAGATGGCAATCTTGCCCTGCATGGCGGCTACTTCGGTGCGGGTCTCCCACAGCGGTTTGCCTGTTTCGCGGGCGATGGTCAGGGCCAGCACCTCTTTCTGCTCGCCAAGCAGGTCGGCATAACGACGCACTATGGCCAGACGATCCTCAAGGCTCATGTCCGCCCAGTGGTAGAAGGCGGCACGGGCGGCCTTGACGGCGGCATCGACCTGCGCCGCACTGGCGGCAGCCCCCTGCCAGATCACCTCGTTCTTGGCCGGATCCCGTGACTCGAACAGCTTGCCTTCACCGGCAAGCCACTGACCGTCGATAAATTGCACTAACTGGCTCATCCATTCACTCCCTGTCGCTGGCAGGCAGCCTCGGCTGCCTGTCTGATAATCGGTTTGCTTGTCCTGTTTGCCTCAGTCGAGGTCAACCACCCGCACCATGTCGCCATCCTGCACCTTGAGTGCCGCCGCCATCTTGGGCGGGATAATGGCTTCGTGCTTGTCGAGATCGACCCGGATATTGCCGTAGCAGGCGCGGTAATGCTCGAAACGGCTGTTGCAGATAAGGTGGGTCTTGCCACCGATGGGCTCGCCCACCAGCACCCGCAGCTTCTTGCTGCGGCGCACACTGCGGATATTCTTCACGTCACACTCGACGGTGGGGCCCGCATCGAAGATATCGACGTAGCCACGGTTCACGAAGCCCTCGTCCTGCAGCATCTTGATGGCTGGACGGGTCTTCTCGTGGGTCTGACCGATAACAGCCCGCGCCTCTTTGCTCAGCAAATTGACGTAGATGGGGTACTTGGGCATCAACTCGGCGATAAAGCGCTTCTTGCCGATGCCGGTCAGATAGTCGACGGTGGGAAAATCCATCGAGAAGAAATGGGTTTGCAGCCACTCGTAGAAGGGGCTGTGACCGTTGGCATCGGAGACGCCGCGCATCTCGGCGAAGACGGTCTCGTCAAACAGCTCGGGGTGCTCGGCCATAAACAGGAAGCGGTGCTTGGAGAGCAGGCGGCCGTTGAGCCCCTCGCGGGCACATTCGCGCAAAAACAGGGTGCAGAGCTCGGAGTTGCCGGTGTAGTCGTTGGAGAGGGTCAGGGTTTCAACGACGTTGTAGATGCCGAGCTTGGGAGAAGAGTGCACCACCTTGCCGATGTGGTAGTTGTAAAACGGCTGGGAGAGGCCAACCGCGGCATCGATGGCACAGGTGCCCACCATCTCGCCGGTCTCCAGATCCTCAGCCACGAAGAAGTAAAGGCAGTCCCCCTTGCCTGCGGGCTTGTCGGAAAAAGTCTGGGTAGAGGCATCGATCTTGCGCTGCAGCAACTCATCGTTGACGGGCAACGAGGTCATGCCGGTGCCGGACTCGATGGCGCAGGTCTTGAGCCCGGCAAAATCTTTTTGCTCGATGGGACGGATAACCAACATAAATGACAACTCCCTTTCATTGACGACAGGTGGGGTCCCGGCTCCTGCCGGGAGAGCTCCCCACCTCAATTTGGAATCAGGCGTTAACCACCTGGGCAACCGCCTTCTCGAAGCGGGCCAACCCTTCCTTGATCTCCGCTTCCGGGATCACCAGTGAAGGGGCAAAACGAACCACGTTGGTACCAGCCACCAGTGCCATCAGCCCCTGATCGATGGAGGCCAGCAGGAAGTCACGGGAACGCCCCTTGTAGGCATCGCTCAGGGCCGCGCCCAGCAGCAGACCCTTGCCGCGGATCTCGCTGAAGCAGTGGTATTTGGCGTTGATTGCTTCAAGGCCATCGCGGAACAGCTGCTCGCGCAGCTTGATGCCAGCCAGCACAGCCGGGGTATTGATCACATCGATCACCGCCTCTGCTACCGCACAGGCCAGCGGGTTGCCGCCGTAAGTAGAGCCGTGAGTGCCCACTTTCAGGTAAGAGGCGATTTCGTTGGTTGTCAGCATGGCGCCGATGGGGAAACCGCCCCCCAGCGCCTTGGCGCTGGTGAGGATGTCCGGCGTGACGCCCAGACCCATATAGGCATAGAGATCACCGGTCCGGCCGACGCCGGACTGCACTTCGTCATACACCAGCAGGGCATTGTGTTTGTCGCACAGCTCGCGTACCCCTTTGGCAAACTCGTCGGTAGGACGAATGATGCCCCCCTCCCCTTGCAACGGCTCCATCACCACGGCGCAGGTGTTGTCGGAGATCACCTCGGCCAGCGCCGCCAGATCGTTGTAGGGAACATGGGTAATGTCACCGGGCTTGGGACCGAAGCCATCTGAGTAGGCAGCCTGGCCACCGACGCTGACGGTAAAGAAGGTACGACCGTGGAAGCCCTGATTGAAGGCGATGATCTGGGTCTTCTGCTCGCCAAACTTCTCGATGGCATAGCGGCGTGCCAGCTTGAGGGCAGCCTCGTTTGCTTCGGCGCCGGAGTTGCAGAAGTAGACCTTGTCGGCGAAGGTGGCGGCGACCAGCTTCTTGGCCAGACGCAGGGCAGGCTCGTTGGTCATGACGTTGGAGAGGTGCCACAGCTTCTCGCCCTGGGTTTTCAGGGCCTCGACCAGCTTGGGATGACAGTGACCCAAACCGTTGACGGCGATGCCACCGGCGAAGTCGACATACTCGCGCCCTTCCTGATCCCAGACACGTGACCCTTCACCACGCACCGGGATGATCTTGGCGGGCGCATAGTTGGGAACCATCACTTCATCAAACACTTCACGTGTCACTGCCAACAACTCTGACATATAGCTCTCCTTCGATTCGGCGACAGAATAATCCACCGCCCAAAAGTTAAATCCGTGTAAACGTGACGGGATTATCACAGAAATAAAGTAAAAAGTCTGTAACAAGACGGCCTATAAGGAACAATGTTCGATTGCTCTTGAGATTTTAGGCAACCGCATTGCATAACGACTCAGGGGGGCTTGGCAAGAGATAATTTGGGCAGGAGAGGGGGTGAATAAAGTGTCAGGGAAATTTTTTTTGCCTTCTCTCGAACTTGAGAAGGCGATCACAACTTTTTATGAACGCGCCAGAAAGTTGGCCAGCAACTGATGGCCCTGCTCGCTCAAAATGCTCTCCGGATGGAACTGAACACCCTCGACAGGGAGCGTCTTGTGGCGCAGCCCCATGATCTCGTCAAACGAGCCATCGGCATGCTCACTCCAGGCGGTGATCTCGAAGCAGTCGGGCAGCGTGTCGCGCTCCACCACCAAGGAGTGGTAACGGGTCACCCTCAGCGGGTTGTTGAGCCCCTTGAACACCCCCTCATGGCGATGGCGGATGAGCGAGGTTTTGCCGTGCATTACCTGACGGGCACGCACTACGCGGGCGCCGAAGGCCTGCGCCAGCGACTGATGACCGAGACAGACGCCGAGAATGGGCAGCTTGCCAGCGAAGTGGCTGATAGCATCGAGAGAGATCCCCGCCTCATTGGGCGTACAGGGACCGGGAGAGATCACCAGAAAACGGGGGGAGAGCTGCGCTATGGCATCAAGCGTCAGTTCATCATTGCGCTTGACCACAACCTCTTGTCCCAGGGCGCCGAAATATTGCACCAGGTTCCAGGTAAAAGAGTCGTAGTTATCGATCAACAACAGCATGAGATAACCAACAGCGGAGAATTAACGATCGAGATAACGACCCTGTTCCATTTCCCGTTCACGCTGACACTCGGCCAGATAGATGGCGGCAGCAACGGCAGGGGTTTTATGGTGCTTGTCGATGGCATTGGAGACCATCAACTGCAGGGTATTGAGGTTTTTCGCCTTGCGAAATTTACGTAGCCAGTGACCTTTGTCACTCAGCTCTTCAGCAGAAATAGTTGGTTGAACAGGCATGCTTTCTCTTGGGGATATTACCCAGGTTGAAATAAAGAAATTAAACAAAATAGCCGGGCAGAAAATAAAGAAAGCCAGGCAAATACCCAGCTCTCTTCTACTACACCTTCCCAGTATGTCAGGCTCGAGGAACGAAGCCGACTACATCATATACGCTGGTCAGGGTTTTTTCAGCTCTTTCGCGCGCCTTTTGTGCGCCTTCTGCCAGAATCGCGATCAGATGGGCCTCATCCTGACGCAGCTCATTGAAACGGGCCTGAATCGGCTCCAGCAGTGCGACAACCGCCTCGGCGGTTTCGGTCTTGAGGTGACCGTACATCTTGCCTTCAAAATGCTGCTCCAGCTCGGGGATGGAGCGGCCGGTCACACCAGACATCAGGGTCAGCAGGTTGGAGACACCCGGTTTGTTTTCCGGATCGAAACGCACCACAGCCGGCTCGTCGGAGTCGGTCACCGCACGCTTGATCTTCTTGACGATCTGCTTGGGATCTTCCAGCAGGCCGATGAAGTTGGCTTCGTTGTCATCCGACTTGGACATCTTCTTGGTCGGATCCTGCAGACTCATCACCCGCGCCCCTTCGGTCGGAATGAAGGGCTCCGGCATGGTGAACACGTCACCGTAGAGGTTGTTGAAACGAGTGCAGATGTCACGGGTCAGCTCCAGATGCTGCTTCTGGTCGTTGCCGACCGGCACCTGATTGGCCTGATAGAGCAGGATGTCGGCCGCCATCAGCACCGGATAGCCGAACAGGCCGACGTTGACGTTGTTCTCGAAACGGGCGGACTTGTCCTTGAACTGGGTCATGCGCGACAGCTCACCCATCTGGGTGTAGCAGTTGAGGATCCAGCCCAGCTCGGCGTGCTGCGGCACGTGAGACTGGATGAAGACGGTGCTCTTCTTGGGATCGATACCGACCGCCAGATAGAGGGCGGCTGCGTCCAGACAAGCCTTGCGCAGGGCCGCCGGGTCCTGACGAGTGGTGATGGCGTGCAGATCGACGATGCAGTAGAGGCAGTCGAACTCATCCTGCATGTTGACCCACTGACGCAGGGCCCCCATGTAGTTGCCGATGGTCAGTTGACCGGAGGGTTGCGCTCCGCTCAATACGATTGGTTTAGTCATGAGAGTGTTAATCCTTGTTATTCAGCCAGCCCAGCTGCGCTATTAGACCAAAAGTGCATCGAGCTGGGCAAACTGCTCGAATACCCAGTCTGGATGGGAGTCGGCGATGGGGCGGCCATAGTTGTAGCCGTATGTAAGGCCCACCACCTTCATGCCGGCAGCCTTGGCAGCCAGCACATCATTTTCGGAGTCACCTACCATCAGGGTGCGAGCCGGACTCACTCCCAGCTCCTGGCAGGCGTGCAGCAAGGGCTCCGGACTCGGTTTCTTGACCGGTACGCAGTTGCCACCGAGCCAGAGCGCGAAGCAATCACTGATGCCAAGGGCATCGAGGATAGGGGCCACGAAATCGCTCGGCTTGTTGGTGACGATCGCCTGCTTGTAGCCCAAGCTTTGCAAGCGACGCAGACTCTGGGCCACCCCGTCATACATCGCCAGCCCTTGCAGCAGGCAGGCGTTGTAGTGCTGGAAAAAGATCGGGCGGGCCTTGGCAAACAGCTCGGGATCGGCCTCGCGATAGGCGAGCGCCCGCTGGATCAGCTTGTCGGCTCCGTTGCCGACCCAGGTACGGATCACCGCTTCATCAGCCTGCTCCAGACCCAGATCGGTCAGCGTCAGATTGACCGCCAGCGCCAGCTGGGCGGCGCTGTCAATCAGGGTGCCGTCCAGATCGAACAGCACCAAATCAAATGCGCGCTCAGCGTGTGGCATGAGCCAGCTCCGCACGCATCTGGTCGATCACCGCCTTGTAGTCAGGCTGGCTGAAAATGGCCGAGCCGGCGACAAACATGTCGGCGCCCGCTTCGGCGATCTCGCGAATGTTGTCGACCTTCACCCCGCCATCGATCTCGAGGCGGATATCGCGGCCGCTCTCGTCGATCAAGCGACGCACCTGACGCAGCTTGTCGAGGGTGCCGGGGATAAAGCTCTGGCCGCCGAAGCCCGGGTTGACCGACATCAGCAGGATCACGTCCAGCTTGTCCATCACATACTCGAGGCTGGAAAGCGAGGTGGCCGGATTGAGCACAAGGCCCGCCTGGCAGCCCATCTCCTTGATCAGGCCCAAAGAGCGATCAACGTGATCGGACGCTTCCGGATGGAAGGTGATGAGGGAAGCACCCGCCTTGGCAAAATCGGGAATGATGCGATCCACCGGCTTGACCATCAGGTGCACGTCGATGGGGGCCTCGATACCGTAGTCACGCAGCGCCTGACAGACCATGGGGCCAATGGTCAGGTTGGGGACATAGTGGTTGTCCATCACGTCGAAGTGAACCACGTCGGCACCGGCAGCCAGTACCTTGGCTACATCGTCACCCAGACGGGCAAAATCGGCAGAGAGGATCGAGGGGGCAATCAGAAAGTCTTTCATCAGCATCATCCATTGGCAGCCAGGGAGAAAAAGCGGCGCAATTTTAACGTAAAAGGCGGGCGAAAACGACTCGAATGCGGGGTAAATGGGGCAATCGCCTCCCCTCCCCCAGCAACCCGGGTTATAGGACATCGGCACGGGCGCGGACTCGCCCATAAAAAAACGGCGCCCCTGGGCGCCGCATGGTCTGTTACGTCAGTGGCAGCAGTTCGCTGTCGCTGGGATAGTAGCCCTGCTCCGGCTCGATACCGGGGGGATAGAGCGCCAGCAACTCGGCCACCTTGTTGCGGGTGCCGCCATTGCGGCTGATGGTGCGCTTGACCAGGATCTCGTCGAGGCGGGCACCGCGATAAAGCTCACGAGTCAGCTCAATATCGTGGTTGCTGATCAGCACCGGTACCCCTTTGTGAGCGGCTGTGTGACGGGCCAGTCGCGCCAGGATCGCCTGATCATCCAGGGTAAACCCACCGGAGGCATAGGTGGTGAAGCTCGCCGTAGTGGAGAGCGGCGCATAGGGTGGATCACAATAGATAACCCAATCCTCTTCGGCACGCTTGATGGCGTCGGCGTAGCTCTCGCAGATAAAGGTCGCCTTCTGCGCCTTTTCGGCAAAGGCCCACAGCTCTTTTTCCGGAAAATAGGGTTTCTTGTAGGAACCGAACGGCACGTTGAAGCCGCCCTTCTTGTTGTAGCGGCACAATCCATTGAAACCGTGACGGTTGAGGAACAGGAACAAGAGTGCCCGCTCGAAGGTGGTCTCGGTCTGATTAAACTGGGTACGCAGCCGGTAATAGGCCGCCTTGTGGTTGTGCTCTGCCACAAACAGCTTGCGCGCCTCGGCAATGAAACTGTCCGGCGTCAGCTTGAGGTGGTTGTACAGGCAGATCAGATCCGGATTGATGTCGTTGAGCACATACGCGTCGTAGTCGGTGTTGAGAAACACAGACCCGGCCCCGACGAAGGGCTCCAGCAACACACGCCCGGCCGGCAGGCGCTCGGCAATCTCTTCAACCAGGGAGTATTTTCCCCCGGCCCATTTTAAAAAAGCGCGTGTTTTTTTCATGGAAATCCGGTGTGTAAGAAGGCAAGACCCAAAAAGGGGGACGATTCTACCCCCTTATCCGGTATCAAGGCTATTGCTTCAGCTCTTTTTGTACTTGTGCAAACGACTTGGGCCAGGGCTGACCTTTCAGCAAGGCTGGCGGAAGCTTGCGAATGGCACTCTTGGCCTGGGTCAGACCGGCATAATCCCCTTGCAGCACAACGTACCAGGGGCTGCCACGGAATTTGGTCTGATAGACCCAGACCTTGCCCGCCAGACCATGCTCGGCGACAAATTGATCCACCGCCTTGGTGTTGCTCGCCCCCATCAGCTGAACGCTGTAGTGATTGCGCGGCTTCTTGTTCAAGGTGGCGACCGGTGTCAGGTCCACCTTGGGTGCTGGCGCGGCAACCGGCTCGTTGCTGGCTGTTTTGGTGGTGGCAGCAGGCGTTGCGGTTGTCACCGGGTTCTGTACCTTGCTAGTGCTGGCTGGTGGTGTGGTTGCGACTGCACCACTGGGGGCTGTGCCACTCGGGTTTTTGCCGGTCAGCTCGTCCACCACGTCAGTAGGCAGAGCGCCGCTCACCTTGGGTTCGGTCATCAGCTTTTGCACGACCTCGTCGGAGATCACCACCCGACGCCCTTCGTAATTGGTTGATTCGGTGGTCACGGTTTCGCTCTCTACCGACTTTGGCAGCACTTTCGCCTCCGGCTGCCAATCCTTCACTACCCCGTTGGGATTGCTGGCTGCATCGCTGTTTTGCGCACCTTGTGCAGCGGCATCTGTATTCGAACCGCCTACGGTGAGGGGATCGCCTCCCGCTACCGGGATCGGCAATGCCGTGTTCTGCGCCGGATCCTGCAATGCCGGTTTGCTTTCATTGTCAAACAGAGCAGGCAGCAGGTAGCTCAAAGCCAGCAGGCCGCCAGCGACCAGCGCGATAGCGGTGGCAATCTTCTTGACAGGCAACTCCGCCTGACGCTTCTTGGGCCTTCTGTCGGTCATGATATCCTCCAGTAACTGCATGATGGTGGACGGATGTCCGTTCGCCGTTTTCAGGATCTCCTCCACTTGCGGCTTGGGCAAGAGGGTCGCCGGGATCTTGAGCTCTTTGGCTTTCTCATACAAGAAGATGCGCTGCTCGGGCGGGCTAAGTGGCGGCACTTCCAGCTCAAGGGCTGGCATGGCACGCCCCTTGAGCTGCAGTCGTTGGGTACGACACCAGACGTCACTGCCCGAGACAATAATGGCCAGCTGATGGGGCGCCGCCAGGGTATCGTTATGACGGATGATCGCCCACAACTCTCCCAGCAATTCGGCTGGCAACTGATCAGCCCGCTCTATCAGCAGCAGCAGGGTGGCAGGCTTGCTCCCCTCCAGCATGCGAAAGAAGCTCTCCGCCAGCGCATCCTGTGGATTGAACAGCGGGCGCGCCACTACCTGTGGCAATAACAGCTGACGCACATCCACCATCTTCATGGCAGGTGTACCAATCAGGCTTACCACCCGCACTTTTTCAGGCAACATGCCGAGCAGGGATTCGCACAGGGTACCGCGACCACAACCGGGTTTACCGGAGAGAAAAATGAAAGGGTGATTGAATTCAATCAGATGCAGCAGCCGGTCAACCAGCTGCCGCTGGGAAGGAAGTTTTAGCAGTTTATTCGTCACGACCAGACTCGATCACCGCCAGCAACTCGGCATCGGACACATCCCCCACCACCTGCGCATGGCCGATGCCAACCGGCAACACCAGACGCAGCTTGCCTTCCAGCACCTTCTTGTCACGGCGCATATGGCGAATAAAGGCGGCGAAATCCATCTCGGCAGGCGCATGAATGGGCAGATTGGCGGCCAGCAGCAGAGCGCGCACTCGCGCAACGTCCTCTTCGCTCATATCGCCACGGGCCTGCGCAGTCCAGGCTGCCAGCATGGTGCCGGCGGATACTGCTTCACCGTGCAGCCAGTTGCCATACCCCTGCTCGGCCTCGATAGCATGACCAAAGGTGTGACCCAGATTGAGCAGCGCACGGACGCCGTGCTCGGTCTCATCCTGACCGACCACATCGGCTTTGATCTCGCAGCAGCGTTTGATGGCGTAGGCCAGCGCGGCAGGTTCCAGCTGTTGCAGACGCACCATGTTCTGCTCCAGCCAGCTGAAGAAATCAGCATCCCAAATGATGCCGTACTTGATCACCTCGGCCATCCCTGCGGCAAATTCGCGGGCTGGCAAGGTACTCAAACATTCGGTATCGATAACAACTTGTTTGGGCTGATAAAAAGCCCCAATCATGTTCTTTCCGAGGGGGTGGTTGACAGCGGTTTTACCGCCGACAGAGGAGTCAACCTGGGAGAGCAGAGTGGTCGGGATCTGGATAAAAGGAATGCCACGTTGATAGCTTGCTGCCGCAAAGCCCACCACATCCCCGATCACGCCGCCCCCCAGAGCGATCAGTGTCGTATCGCGCCCATGGTTGGTTTCAAGCAGAGCAGACATGATCTGCTCAAAGGTCGCCAGGTTCTTGTACGCCTCGCCGTCAGGCAGGATCAGGTGTTCAACCTGAAAACCCGACAGCAGAGCGGTTACCCGTTCAAGATAAAGCGGAGCAACGACCGTGTTGGTCACTATCATCACCCGCTTGCCCTTGATGGTCGATACCAGCGCCTCGGGGCGCTGCAACAACCCGGCAGCTATCTCGATGGGATAGCTGCGTTCACCCAGTTCGACCTTCAACCGTTCCATGGACGTCCTCTAGATTACATACCGATCAGCTTTACAATTTGATTGGCAACGATTTTTGCGCTCTGGTCATCGGTGTGCACAACAAAGTCGGCAACCTCTTCATACAGGGCATTGCGCTCTTGTGCCAGACGTTCCAGCACTTCGCGTGCCGGTTCTTCGGTCTGTAGCAGAGGGCGGCGTTTGTCTCGCTGTGTGCGCGCCAGCTGCTTTTCGATAGTGGTTTCGAGGTAGACCACGATGCCACGAGCAGACAACTTGTTGCGGGTTTCGCGACTCTTGATGGCACCGCCACCCGTCGCCAGCACGATACCCTGCTGCTCTGACAATTCGCCGATCACCTTCTCTTCGCGAATCCGGAAACCTTCTTCGCCTTCAACATCGAACACCCAGCCGATATCAGCACCACTGCGGCGCTCAATCTCATGATCTGAGTCGAAAAACTCCATATGCAGTTGTTCTGCCAGATGTCTACCTATGGTGCTCTTGCCCGCACCCATGGGACCTATCAGGAAAATATTGCGTTTCTCAGCCATGTCTTTTCGTTAGTAATTACAAACTGTACGACCCCGATGAATACTGGATCGGGGTACCTATGAACCTTATCTTGCGATGGATCAGGAGGGGGATTATCTCAATAGATATCGGGACTGGCAACCGCAGCCCTTACGCCCCAGCCTCATTGGGGCGTAAGGTTATATGTGTTTTACCCTCACATGTAAAGCATTCAGAAGGCGTCGGTGACTATCTTGGGCGTCACGAAAATCAGCAACTCCCGCTTTTTGTTCTCGCTGGTGGTCTTGCGGAACAAGGCCCCCAATCCGGGAATATCACCCAGCAGCGGCACCTTGGTCACATCGCTCTTGATGGTCTGCTGATAGATACCGCCGAGCACCAGCGTCTCGCCATTATTGACCAGCACCTGAGTGGTGATGGACTGGGCGTTGATGGAGACAGCATCACCGGTACCGGTCGGTACCGTTTCACCCTTGGTATCCTGGGTCACGGTCAGGTCGAGAATCACCCGATTGTCAGGGGTGATCTGCGGGGTAACCTTCAGGCTCAATACCGCCTTCTTGAAGGTAACCGAGGTAGCACCACTGGAAGAGGACTCCACATAGGGGATCTCGGTACCCTGCTCGATCAGCGCCGGTTTCTGGTTCGCCGTGGTCACCCGCGGACTGGCGATAATCTCGGCCTTGCTCTCTTTTTCCAGCGCCGACAACTCGAGATCCAGCAAGGTGCCATCAGCCAGACGAGCGACCTGAAATGCCAGGGTGCCAGCGGCATTGGTTACCGGTAGATTGACATTGAGACGCTGATCCAACGCAGCCGGGTCCCGGGTTATGGCAGAGTTACCATTATCATTACCAGATGAATCATTGCCTTCGATAGAACCGGACGTACTGTTGCCATGACCATCGTTTTTGGTCACCCCCCACCGCACCCCGAGCGCTTCATCAAAACCATCATCAATGGTCACCATCCGCGCCTCGATAACCACCTGCTTGACCGGAATATCGAGAATATCGAGCATCCGCTTGATGCTGCTGATGACATCGGCGGTATCCTTGACCACCAGCACGTTGGTTCGCTCGTCCACGCTCACCGCACCACGGGGTGAGAGCAACTTGGTACTTTCGGAAGAGAGCAGGGCCGCCACTTCCGAGGCCTTGGCATAGTTTATCTGCAGATACTCGGTATAGAGCGGGGCCAAATCGGCAACCTGATTTCGGCTCTCCAGCTGTTGCTTCTCGCGTGTTGCGATCTCTTCCGCTGGCGCTACCAGCAAGATGTTGTTATCCAACCGCTTATCCAGACCCCGCACCTTCAAAATAAGGTCGAGCGCCTGCTCCCACGGCACCCCATCCAGACGCAGGGTAATATTGCCTGATACCGAATCTGTGGTTACCAAGTTAAGGTTGTTGAAATCGGCAATCAGCTGCAATACGGTACGGACTGGAATATCCTGAAAGTTCAATGAGATGGGCTTGCCCTGATACTGCTTGGATGCCGTGGCCGTCGTCCGCTTTTTCACCTCGATAATGAAGAGCTTGTCTGCCTGATCGTAACGGTAATCAAACTGACCATTGATCGACAGTTCAAACAGGGTATCGCTGCCCTGCCGGGAGACTTCAACCTGAGAGACCGGCGTTGCAAAATCCTGCACATTGATCAGATTAAGCAAGCCATCCGGTACCCGAGTGCCATGAAACTTGGCCAGTACAGTCTGGCCGCGGCTGCTGACATCGACGGCGGCCGAGCTGTTATCCAGCGTGACCAGAAACTCCCCCTGGCCATCCTTGCCACGACGAAAATCCACACCGGTAACCGAGTTGAAGTAGGCGCCGCCCCCACTGCTTTGATAGTTGTTAAGCACCGGCTTGCTGGCGGGCTGTGTTGCTACCGGCGTTGTCACGGGCGCAACAGGCATCGACCGGGCAACGACTTGAGGATTGATCAACGCCGAGGGAGAAGGTGTGGCCACCATCGCAGAGGGCGCTGGCACAGTAGTAACCGAGGTTGCGGGTGCAATCAGCGTGCTCTCACCATTGATGAGCCCGGAAGAGGCCCCCTCGCCCAATGACACCAGTAATTTGTTCCCCTGTTGCTGCACCTGATAGGGAGCAAGCTGATCGAGTGCGATCTTGATATCCAGACCTGCGCCCTTACCCTCAACCTTGATATTATCAACCCCCAGGCGCTGGATCGGCAGCGGGTTCACTTTCAGCGCCCCTACCGCACCGGGAACATGCAACAACAGCTGATTGGGTTGGTAAGAGAGACGATCGGTAAAGCCCGTGACCGGCTCACTGAAACTGAGCTCCACCAGCAATTGATCGGCCAGCAGCGGATTGACCTTGATCTCCTGCAGGGTTGCCACTGCCCACGCCTGACTGAGGGCGCTGGCGCAAAACAGCAAAGCCACTTTGGATACACTCTCTATTGTTGTTCTCATTGCTGTTCGTCCCTGATTATTGTTTTTCTTGCACATTGGCCATCGCCAACTGGGTTTCTCTTGTTACCCAGCACCCCTTCCCGTCCGGAATGGTTTCCAGCAAATCCACGGCAGTGTCAGTGATCTTGATGACCCGGCCCTGATCAAGCCCCATATACTGGTTGAGTCCGACTCGCATCGATTTGCCATCCGGGGTGCTGATCAAGGCCCACAACTGACCTGCCTTACCCAAAGAACCATGCATCGACAGACTGGCCAGCGAATAATTTTCCAGCACCTCTTTCTCACGATCCATCAGGGTCTGAGCACAATCCGGCTGGGACTTGGTAGTGCTTGTGCTTCCGACCGTCGCCTCAGGCTGAGGAACCATGAAGGGGCTGCGCAGCTCGCGTTGCTGGTAGTGCATAGGGGCAAAAGGCTTCAGCTCGGGCAAGGGCTCGATAGGTATGGGTGGCCTTGCTTTGGTCTGGGCGACATAGCTATCCATGTCCTCCTGGCCACCACACGCCGCCAGCAAGAGGGCAGGCAATAACCAGCAGATGCGTCTCATTGTTTCGGCTTCACTGTTTTACCGTTGTACTTGTAGGTCTTTGCCAACATCGACATCGAAATCAGCTCCCCTTCATCCTTGCTCTGACCCAGAGTGAAGGAGTCAAGGATGACGATACGGGGCAAAGCGGCCATGTCAGCGGTGAACTTGCCAATTTCATGGTAAGTGCCCACGACTTCGATACGCATCGGTAGCTCTGTCGAAAACTCGTGCTTGACCTCGGGTTCCCAGTTGATCCGGTTCAATTTCAAGCCATTGTCGGTAGCAATAAAGCTGATATCGTCCAGCAGACCGGCGACCTCATGGGTATTGGGCAACTGCTTGAGCTGGGTATCAACCAGTTGCTCAAGCTGGACCATTTGTGCCTTGTATGCCCCCAGGTTGGCAGCCAGCATCGCCTTGCTTTCAAACTGGGCTTTCAGTTCGGTCTCTTTCCCCGCTTCCTGAGTCAAACTGGTCAGTGAGTTGGCAATCACGTAGTAGTAGATGGCTCCGCCGGTCAACACGCAGCAGAAAAAGATGAAGACCCCTTTTGCCCATTTTGGCCAGCTTGCTATGTCATTGATATCCAACTCGTTGAGTTGCTGAAGGTTCATTGTTGCTCCTTGGCCACATTCCCTGCAGCCGCAGCATTGTTGGCGATCAGGAACATCATGGAAAACTGGCTCAATGACACTGGCGCAACATCAGCCGCAAAAATAGTGCTTATCTTTGCCTGACCCAGCCAGCCGGAACCATCAATCCGCCGCATCATGCTGGCCACCCGACCATAGGCTTCGGTCTTGCCATTTACATCAATAATATTGTTCTGCATCGAGAGGGTGTTGAGGTAAACCCCGTTGGGCACCAATGAAGGCAGCTGATTGAAGAGGCGGACGGGCACATTGCGGCGCATCTGCAACTGCTCGATGAGCTGCATCCGATCGATCAGTTCCTTGCGACGCTCTTTGAGCAGACGGATCTCCCCCAGCTGGGCATCCAGAATAGTCATCTCCTGAACCAGCCGCTGGTTGCGCTGCTGCTGGGCGACGATCTGGCGATCAACCAGCCAGTTGGCAAAAAATCCCAACGCGACCGTGGCCAGCACAAAAATCCCCAGCAAGGCCCCGAACTGTTTCTTTTGGCGCTGGGCCCGGGCTTCACGCCAGGGTAGAAGGTTTATATTTGACATGGTGTGAAACTCCTCAGAGCCAACCCGAATGCCGTCATATATTTAGCACCATGTACCAGCTCGGCCTCCCCTTTCGGTTTGCCAAACAGGGCGAACAGATCCGGGTGCAACACCTCACAATTGACCTCTTCTTTTACCTGTACCAACAAACCGGGTAGCAGACTGCCTCCCCCCGTCAGCACCAGTTTTGCGATGTCGCGATAACCGGATGAACTGCAAAACAGCTGGATATTGCGCCGCACTTGCTGCAGCAGCGAGTTGATGTGGGGCATCAGCACATCCAGCTCATGGTCAACAGGCAAGGTACCTTTGGTTTTAGCCTGCTCAGCCTCATCCAGCGTCATGCCATAAAAGGAGGAGAGCGCCTGGCTGTACTGATCGCCGCCGAAGTTTTGCAAGCGGGAGTAGATCACCTCCCCCTTGACCAGCGCCGCAAAGGTCATGGCACTGGCACCTATGTCTATCACCCCGATTGGCCGCTCACTCTCCTGCAATTCGGGCAGACAGGCCACCACGGCACGCCCCAACGCATGGGCGCCCACATCCACCACCTTGACGGCAATACCGGCTTCGGCAAGGGCGCTGACCCGGCCGTTGACACTCTCGGTGCGGGCTGCACTCAGCAGCACATCCTGACGATCTTCACTGTTATTGGTGCTCAGCACCTCAAAGTCGAGGCTCACTTCATCGAGGGGGAAGGGAATGATCTGCTCGGCCTCCAGCTGCACCTGACTCTCAAGCTCCTTGTCGCTGAGGCGGGCATCAATCTGGATCACCTTGGTAATCACGTTGGAACCGGTCACCGCAGTGGCGGCATAGTCGCTGTGAGTTGGAATAAGACGCTTGAGGGTCTTGAGAGATTGGCTGACGCGCTCGATATCCTGCAATTGATAGTCAACCAGCGTCCCTTTCGGGGTGGCAATATCGGCGACCGATTCGAGATGAAGCTTGCCAGGTCGACCACTGAGGGTAACGGCCTTGATGGTCTGGCTGCCAAAATCAATGCCCACCAGAGGGAGGAGGGATCCCTTGTTAAAAAGCCCAAACATATACACATCCATGCGTTATTTGGTTTTATTCCTGAACAGAGTGTAGGACACCCGATCAGAGGAGTGCTTCACTCATCCTAAATGCTCTAACTATCAATGTCATAAAGTTTATGTCGAAAAGTGACCCATCTCGCTTTCTTCATGGCAAGTGGCCCTCCTTGGTTATTGCTCCCTGTAGTGCTAACCTCTCGCATCCTTTTGAGGTGGGTGGCTCGCCACAGGAAAACCTCGAATTCCCGATGGCAAAAGGGCTATACTCTGCGCCCGTTGGCTAATTTTAAGACGATTGGTAGTTCTTCCATGCTGAAATGGCTCGTTCGCCTGTTTATTGTCATGATGCTGGGTGCTGTGCTGGGTGTTGCCAGCCTCATCGGTATCTACTTCTATATCAAACCCCAACTGCCCGATGTCACCGCACTGCGTGATGTCAAGCTGGCAACCCCGATGCGGGTTTACAGCCGGGATGGGGAGTTGATCGCCCAATATGGCGAAATTCGTCGCATTCCGCTGCGTCTGGACGAAATTCCGCAACCCATGATCGATGCCGTACTGGCGACCGAAGATGCACGTTTCTATGAGCACCCGGGCATTGACCCGATTGGTATCATTCGAGCTGCATCCGTCTGGGCTGTTTCCGGCCATGCCCGTCAGGGGGCCAGTACCATCACCCAGCAGGTTGCCCGCAACTTCTTCCTGAGCAATGAGAAGACCATCATCCGCAAGATCAAGGAGGTCTTCCTGGCCTGGCGGATCGAGCAGAATCTCTCAAAAGATGAGATCCTCGAACTCTACCTCAACAAGATCCCCCTCGGTTATCGCTCCTTCGGGATCGGTGCTGCGGCACAGGTTTACTTTGGTAAAGAGGTCAAGGATCTGGGACTTGACGAGATCGCCATCATTGCAGGTCTGCCGAAAGCCCCCTCCATGCTCAACCCCATCCGCTCCCCCGAGCGCGCCTTTGCTCGCCGCAACGTCGTGCTGGGCCGGATGCTGGAAACCGGCAAGATCACCCAGGCTCAGTTTGACGAAGCGTCCAAAATGCCGATCAAGGCACGTTTTCACGGCGCCGAAGTGACCCTGCACGCCCCCTATCTGGGGGAAATGGTGCGCCAGAAGATGGTCGAGCAGTTCGGTGAAGATGCCTACACCATGGGCCTGCACGTCTACACTACCGTCTCTGCCGAACGTCAACGGGCAGCCAGACAGGCACTGCTGGATGGCGTCTTTGCCTATGATATGCGCCACGGCTATCGTGGCCCGACGGCTCAGTTGTGGAAGGCTGGCGAGACAGCCTGGGATTACGAGCAGATCGTCGCTCACCTTGGCAAGCAGCCCACTTATGATCCACTGATGGCGGCGGTCGTGACCAAGCTTGGTGATCGCAGCGCCACGCTGGTACTGAAAAATGGCAAGGAAGCAGAGCTCGGCTGGAACGGTATTAAATGGGCCCGCTCCTTTATTACCGACGACCGTCAGAGCTATGCCCCGAAATCGGCGCGCGATGTGCTGAAAGTCGGCGCCCAGATCTGGGTGCGGGAAGAGGGCGAAGAGTTGCTGCTGGCCCAAATCCCGGACGTCAACGCCGCGCTGGTTGCCATGAACCCGAAAAATGGCGCGCTGGAAGCACTGGTCGGTGGTTTCAGCTTCGAACTATCCAAATTCAACCGGGTCGATCAGGCGCGTCGCCAGATCGGCTCCAATATCAAGCCTTTCCTCTATGCGACCGCGTTGGAGCACGGCTATACCCTGGCGTCACTCATCAACGATGCGCCGATCAACCAATGGGATCCGTCAAAAGGGCCCATGTGGCAGCCCAAGAACTCCCCGGCCGTTTATGATGGCCCCACCCCGCTGCGTCTGGGACTGGCCAAGTCCAAGAACGTGATGTCGGTTCGACTGATGCGCGCCATCGGTCTGGATACCTATATCGACGGTTTAACCCGCTTTGGCTTCCCCCGCGACTTCATCTCTCCCCATGAGTCGCTGGCACTGGGCGCTGCCGAATTCACCCCCCTCGAAGTGGTACGTGGTTACTCGGTTCTGGCCAACGGTGGCTTCCTGGTGACCCCATACTTCATCGACAAAGTGACCGACAGTCTGGAGAACACCCTCTATCAGGCCAATCCTGCTATTGCTTGCACCACCTGCGAACAGCAGGCCGCGCCCGAGCAGAGCACACTGCCGGAGCCAACTGTTGATGGTGCCGCACAAGATGGCACGCAGACCCCGCTCGCGCCAACCATCGCCCCGCATACCATCAGTGCCCAGAGCGCATTCCTGATCACCGACACCCTGAGCACAGCCATCTGGGGTGGCAATGGCTGGCGTGGTACCGGCTGGCGCGCAGCCCGCGACCTGAAACGTCACGACATCTCCGGTAAAACCGGTACCACCAACGAATCGCGGGATGCCTGGTTCTCCGGCTACACCCCGGACATCGTTGCTACCTCATGGATCGGTTTTGACAACCACCAACGTGGCCTTGGCCGTGCCGAGTTTGGTGGCGGCGCCGCGCAGCCTATCTGGATCGACTTCATGAAAGTCGCCCTCAAAAAGCTGCCGGAGCACAAAATGCCGGTTCCCGAAGGGATCATGACGGTGAAGATTGATAGCGAAACCGGCCTGCTGGCAACCAGTGGCGGCACCGACGAATACTTCAAGGAAGGGACCGAGCCGACCCGCTACGCAGCACCGAGCTCGGATGGCAATCAGGTCTACGGCGGTGACAACCCCGATGTAGAAGGGCCTGTCTCAACCGACGATATCTTCTAAGCTGCTCTCGCGGCAGAAGCAAAACCGGCAGCCTTGGCTGCCGGTTTTTTTATTGGGCCAACTGCTTGCTCATCAGTGTGGCGATCGAGGCGGCCAACTCATTGAAGCAGGGGCGACGCACCGAGTAGTGGCGATAGAGCAGCGAGATGGTACGCCCCGGCACAGGGTCAACCACAGGACGATAGCTCACCCCTCCCTCATCATGATCAGCAGGTACAGCCAGCTTTGGCACCAGGGTCATGCCGCTACCGGCGGCCACCATGTTGCGCAGCGTCTCGAGACTGGTCCCCTTGAAACGTTGATCCTCACCTATCCCGCCGGCGAAACAGAATCCCATCGCCTGATCCCGCAAACAGTGGCCATCGGCCAGCATCAGCAATTTCTTGCCCTTGAGATTGCCAAGCGGCACCTGTCTGGCCTGTGCTTCGGGGTGATGGCAAGGCACCGCCAACCACATCGGCTCATGATAGAGCTGGATTGAACCAAACCCCTCCATCCCCGGCATCTCGGCCAGAATGACGCAATCCAGCTCCCCCTCTTCCAGCCGTTTGAGCAGGGTTTGGGTCTGCTCCTCATAGAGGTAAAACTCCAGCTGGGGAAAACGCTCACGCAGGGTCTGGATAATGCGGGGCAACAGGTAGGGGCCCACGGTCGGAATAAAACCGATATGGATCTCCCCTGACATCGGCTCGGAGAAGTGCTGACCGATGCTCTTGAGCTCGCGCACCTCCTTGAGCACCCGACGCGCCTGATGGGCCATGGCATCGCCAGCAGGTGTAAACAGCACCTTGCGCGAGGTACGTTCGATCAGAATGACCCCGAGTTCATCCTCCAGCTTGCGCAGCTGGCCGCTCAGGGTGGGTTGACTGACAAAGCAGCGTTCAGCGGCTTTGCGAAAATGTTTTTCCTCATCCAGCGCCACCAGATATTCGAGATCGCGAAGATTCATACAGCAAGAGTCCTGCCTGGAAAATGGGCCATCAGCATGCACAATATCGTCCGGCGGGACAAGTCATCCACTTGCAGTGAGCCTCTCTGGCTCCCCCTCCAAAACAGAAAAGCCCGATCACCTTGCGGTAATCGGGCTGTTTGGCTCGCCGAGGGATTACACCCTGAAACGGCGCACCATATCCTGCAACTGGGTGGCCAAATGGTTCAGCTCGTTGCACGCCTGAGCCATCTGGGTGGCACCAGCGGCCACCTCTTCGGAAGCATGGCTGATATTGACCACGTTGCGGTTGAGCTCCTCGCTCACCGCTCCCTGCTCTTCGGTGGCCGTTGCAATCTGGATGTTCATGTGGGAGATACTGCTGACCGAGCCACTGATCTGGGAGATGGACTCGCCCGCTTCCCGCGCGGTAGCAACCGTGGTGTTCATCAGCTCCTGACTCTGTTGCATGGTACTGCCGGCCTGTTCGGCACGCTGTTGCAACTCGGCAATGATGGTATTGATCTGGGAGGTGGAGTCCTGAGTGCGCTTGGCCAGAGTACGCACCTCATCGGCCACCACCGCAAACCCCCGTCCCTGCTCACCGGCACGGGCCGCTTCAATCGCCGCGTTCAATGCCAGCAGGTTGGTCTGTTCGGCAATGCCGCGGATCACCTCCAGCACCATGCCGATATTGCGGCTGTCATCCCCCAGTTGGCGGATCACCACCGCAGTGCTCTCGATAGCACCGGCGACCCGTTCAATACGTTGAATGGAGTCATTCACCGTTTGCGCACCAAGTTCGGCCGTCTCACTGGCCGAGGTGGCGGCACTGGCCGCATCGCTGGTATTGCGAGAGACCTCCTGCACCGTAGCCTGCATCTCATTCATCGCCGTCGCCAGCTGGTTCAGCTCATGTTGCTGGGAGTTCATATTGTCTGCTGACTGCCTTGCTACGGCACTGATCTCTTCTACCGCAGAGCTCATCTGTACAACAGAACCGGATACCTCCCCAACCAGTTTGCGCAAGTTTTCTTGCATCTGCGCAAAGCCTTTCGCCAGTTGTCCTAATTCATCCTGATTAAACGCATTCAACTCCACACGATGAGTCAAATCACCAGCCGCGACGCTACCAACAAGTTCCAGCAAGCGATTAACGGGTCTTTTGATTTGTTGACTCAAATACCATGCTATCAACATTACAAAGATGAGAGTCGCGGTGCCAGTCAAGATACTGAGGAATTTGGAGCTGGTGTATGCCTCCTCCCCTTGAGCATCCAACTCCTTGCCAATGCGTTCATTAATCTCTCGTAAATCCACAGTTAACTTTGTGGCTTGTTCCAGCGTGGTTCTGATATTCCCTTGCAGAATATCTCTTATCTTGTCGCTACCCTGTTTTACTGCCTGATATAACGGATCATGGGCTGCAAAATAGGCATCCCCTGCAGTTCTCAACGCGTTAAAAGTTTGCTCTTCATCAGCCGCATTAAAATCCAAGCCACCATAGTCAGCCGCAGCTTTATCGAACCGGATCTTGGCCTCCATCACACCTTGTTGAGTTCGTTCAATATCCGCGCTGTCGTTGTGGGCCATCGCAATCACCATAGATAATTGGAAACGCCGAGCATCAAGCAGTGCGATATGCATCTGACTTGCATAGCGAACAGAAGGGATCAGATTCTCTGCCAATACAGTGTTTTGTTGATTGAGATACGACAGTCGTGAGACGCCATACCCGGCAAGCAGGCATACGCACAGTGCCAGCACTGCAAAGCCAGTACTCAACTTCTGGCCTATGGACATATTCTGGAGCATAGATTCATCCTTAACTGCGTGTCATCGTTTAATGTCGGTTTTGATAGGTGCTATGGGGTCATGTTTTTGTAATTGAGCATAGCCGTAGAGCTGTGCTTTTGTAGTTTGCATAAACACCATATATCGCTATCGACACGCAGAGAGGGGCACTTTAACTACCGCAGACTATTAACGGTTTACTCTATTGCACGCAACAGTCGTGGGATCAGCAACTCCGGCTCCCCCAGATACTGGTTCACCTCTATCCTTTCGAGTTTTCCTCCTCGCTCTATACGCAAAGTAGGATAACCCTGACCACCCAGCCGTTTCATCCAGCCCTGGCTATCTGCCAGATGTTGCAGCAAGGGGGCCTGCAGATAAGCTTGCTGAAATGCCTCGGCTGCAATTCCCTGCTCTGCCGCCAGCGTGGCAAGAAACGCAAGCTCACCAATCCAGATCCCGTCCCGATAGTGGGATTGCTGGATCCGGTGCAACATGGCCAGCCCATCGCCCCCCAAGGCCGTGACGGCCAAAACCGCACGGATCGGCGGCTCGGAGTCCAGCAGACAGCCTTCCCGCAGCAGCAGTTCGTTAAAGTAGCGTTCGCCAAAATGCTGGCCGGTCAGCGCTTCGATCCGCTGATCATGGGGGCGCACATAATCACGCAATGCCTCGCCCATCGGCTGACGGCGACTCCCCATCCAGAGACCGCCCGCATGCAGATCGATCTTGAGCCCAGCAATGGTGGCTGCCGCCTGCAACAGGGGGGCGGCACCGTAGCACCAACCACAGAGCGGGTCATAGACATAATGGAGGGTGGTTTGTTGTTCGCTCATCTTTATTCTCGCTTCAATCTCGGATAAAAAACCGGGCCCTTAGGCCCGGTAAAAAAACACAGGGAAAGCAGGCTCAGTGGCTTACCACTTCATCTCGCCGGTATTGACCTTGGCACCGATGGCCAGACCATCGTCAACCGGCAGTGCCGGATAGGCTTTCTTCAGAGCCTCAATCAGCTCACCGGAGTTTTTCGCCTTGGCCAGCTCCTGTTCGAAACGCTCTACATAGTCACGGGTAAAGCTCACAGCAGCAGTGCCTTTGGGAGCAGTGCCCAGGAAGTGGCCCGGTACCACGCGCTCGGGTTTCAGGGCCAGCAGGTTGTCCAGCGCCTTGACCCAGTTGCTGCGGGCCGCCTTGGTCTGGCTGTCCGCCATCCAGACATGCACCCCGTGGTAAACCGGCACACCACCAAAAGCAGTCTTGATGGAAGGGGCCCAGAGGTAGGCATTCGGGGTATTCATCTCTTTGATTTCAATCTTCTCGCCATCCAACGTCAGGTGGCTGGCGGTCATCACTTGCGGTACGGTCAGGCTCTTCGGTGTGCCCTTGCCGAGGATCGGGCTCCAGTAGCTCAGCTTGGCATCCTTGGTTTGGTTAATGTGGTCAACCACATGCTGATCGGCCAGCACTTTGACATCCGGGAACGCCGCCATGACCGGCTCCAGACCGAAGTAGAAGTCGGGGTCACCGGCACTGATATAGACAGTGGTCAGCTTCTTGCCGCTCTTCTTGATCATGTCGACCAGAGCCTGACCATTTTGCACATCGAATTGGGCATCGATCAGGATGGCCTCTTTGTCACCGGTCACCAGTGAGGAGGAGACCGGGAAGATCGCCTTCTCGCCAGGGTTGTAGACGGTCACGCTCAGGGGGGAGGCCAGTACGGCGCCACTCAACAGGGTAGTAGCCAGAGTCAGGTTGCGGATCAGGGTGTTGTTCATCATCTATTCCTCATTAAGTATTCGGGGGTTCATTTGATGGACACAGTGTATTGGATCACTTAAGGTGCAAATACAGCATAAAAAGCGCATCACTGTTGCACATATCGAACATATAGAGAGCCGTACATGGATCGACTGACCGCCTTGCGGGTCTTTGTCAGCGTAGTCGAACAAGGGAGCCTGAGCGGCGCCGGAGAGAAACTGGATATGTCGCGCGCCATGGTGTCGCGCTATCTGGCCGAGCTGGAGAGCTGGATGGGCGCCCGCCTGCTGCACCGCACCACCCGTCGTTTGAGTCTGACCGGACCGGGAGAGGAGGCGCTGAACCGGGCCCGCGCCATGCTGGCGCTCGGCGAAGAGATGGAGCAGATCGCCGTGAAGGGGGATGACGCCCCCAAGGGACAACTGCGGATCACCAGCAGCTACTCCCTGTCAGAAGCGCTGCTGGTCGGGGCTGCCAACGACTATCTGACGCAATACGCGGGGACGGCCATCGACATTCTGCTGCTCGACAGAACCGTCAATCTGGTGGAGGAGCGGATCGATCTGGCGGTGCGCATCACCAACGACCTCGACCCCAATCTGGTGGCACGCCGTCTCGGCACCTGCCACTCGGTAGTCTGTGCCAGCCCGGCCTATCTGGCCCGTCATCCGATGCCACACAAGGTGCAGGATTTGGCGCTGCACAACTGCCTCACCTACACCTACTTCGGCAAGAGCCTGTGGGAGTTCAATGGACCGGATGGCCCCGAGTCAGTACCGGTCAGCGGTAACCTGAGCGCCAATATCTCCAACCTGCTGCTGGAAGCAACACTGGAAGGTGCCGGGATCAGCCTGCAACCCCGCTACTCGGCCCAACCCTATCTGGAGCGCGGGGAACTGGTGCCCCTGCTGACCGACTGGCAACCCAAGCGACTCGGGGTCTACGGGGTGTATGCCACCCGCAAACAGATGTCGCCACTGCTGCGCAGCTTCCTCGATTTTCTGCTGGCCCGCATGGCGGCGGATCCCATCTGGCAGGAGTAAGCACTCCGCACACCCAAACATAACGAAGGGGCCGCTGCGGGCCCCTTCTTCACTCTGATCCCTTGATCAGGCTTCAAATCCGAATGGTTCTGAGTGCGGCGCTTCCGGCTGCGCACTCTCGTCCAGGAAAATATCCCGATAAGCCACATAGATGGAGTAGTTGAGCGCCGGGATCACCACCAGCAGACCGACCAGCAACAGCACAGCGCCAAAC
Organism: Aeromonas sp. DNP9; assembly: GCF_001728955.1. Classification (NCBI taxonomy): domain Bacteria; kingdom Pseudomonadati; phylum Pseudomonadota; class Gammaproteobacteria; order Aeromonadales; family Aeromonadaceae; genus Aeromonas; species Aeromonas sp. DNP9. The sequence goes on from NZ_LYSQ01000002.1 coordinate 164,049, forward strand.
AGCAACAACATGGCTGAGAGCAGCCCCCACCAGAAGAAGGGAAAAAAATTGCGCCAGCAGCCGAAGAAGCTCAGCCGTACCGCCTGGATGATGCCGATATCGTGGTGGAAGATCAGCGCAGGAGCAAAGGTGACCCCCATCAGCACGGGAATGATGAGCAGCATCCCCACCAGCAATACCAGCAGCAGTTGTTGCAACTGGCTGGCTGAGACCACCATGCTCTCGGGATCCTGCGTCAGCAGCGGGAGCAGCCCCCACATGGAGAGCAGACCGAGACAGACGAGGCCCACCAGGCTAAACAGCAGCAACACCAGCAGACCACCTAGCATCAGCGGGGTCAGCTTGTGGCGAAAACCGGCGAAGAGATCGGCAAACTGCAACGGCTCCCCCCGATAACCCCGAGCGGCGACCGCCACCCAACCCGCGCCCCACACCATGTAGAGCAGCTGGGAGATAAGGCCACCCGCCGGCAGTTGCTCCAGCAGCATACCCACCATAAACCAGACCAGCACCATGGCTACGCTGATCCCCATCCCCTTGTTGAAGATATCGAACCCGCTGCGAACCCAGAGCCAGCCACGACCTGTCGTGTACCGGGCCGGCGTGGTGCGCAAAGGGGGTAATCCGTTCATATCGTCTCCTCGGAGTGTCGGTGGCATCAGTGCCGGAAGCCGATTCTAGAGCCAGGGCGGGGGCGACTCAATGGCGAAGCGGCCCGACCACGACATAAAACCTGACGCAGCTATGCACAAAAGGGGCGTCAGCCACGCCTCGCCTCTGGCTGCCCCGACCATAACGAGGCACAATCTGTCCCCTCCCCCAGCCGCGCCAATCATGGCCAGCATGTCGTGATCACCCTTTAGTGATCGACGAATACCGGACAGGGGGTTGTCATCCCGCCATCCCGGGCGTTTTAACATCGCGTGGTATCGTCATGAGAGTTGTGTGTTGTCTGTTGTTGTTACTGGCCAGCCAGTCGGCCCTGGCCGAGGGTTTTATCAGTCGCCTGCTCAACCATCCGTTGCCAGGTGGCGTTGCGGTGATCCCTCTTGGCGCGTCACCCACTGCCCCCACGGCCCGCTTTCATGACAAACCCGTGCTGGTAGTGCGCGAAGACAACCAGTGGATCGCCATCGTCGGCATCTCTCTGAAAAGCACGCCCGGCGCCCAGCAACTGACCACAGGCGATGGCCGTACTCTCGGCTTCACCGTGACCCCCAAGCACTACCGCGAACAGCACATCAAGCTCAAGAGCAGCCGTCAGGTCAATCCACTCGCCGAGGATATGACACGTATCAACCGCGAGCTGGCGGAGCAGACCCGGGCTTACCAGACCTTCAGCCCCAACCAGCCGAGCAACCTGATGTTCGACAAGCCGGTCAACGGCCCCCTCTCCAGCCCGTTTGGCCTGCGTCGTTTCTTCAATGGCGAGGAGCGCAATCCCCACTCCGGCCTCGACTTCGCAGTGGGCGCCGGCACCCCGATCAAGTCCCCCGCCGCAGGCAAGGTGATCCTGATCGGCAACTACTTCTTCAATGGCAATACCGTCTTTGTCGACCACGGTCAGGGGCTCATCAGCATGTTCTGCCACATGTCGAAGGTAGATGTGAAGCTCGGCCAGAGCCTGCCACGTGGCGGCATCGTCGGGCGAGTCGGTTCGACCGGCCGCGCAACCGGCCCCCATATGCACTGGAACGTCAGCCTCAACGACACCCGGGTCGATCCCGCTATCTTTATCGGCGCCTTCAAGCCCTGAATCGGCAGAACCCGTTAACAAAACATCCTCTAACCAAAACAGGCAGCCTATGGCTGCCTGTCTGCTATCTGCACGTCGAACCTGATTACCTATCCGGCCAGCGCGTGGGCGCCGGACTCCCGACGCATCGCCCGCCACATCACCAACACCAGCAATGAGCTGCACGTTGGCAATGCCAGCCAGACCCCGGGCACGCCCCACAGGGTCGAGAATCCCCACAAGAAACCGCCGATCAGCACCAGCTTGCCACCGGTGAGCAGGGAGGCGATGCGGGCCCGGTTGATGGCCTGGAAGTAGGTGGCCCCCACCAGCAGCAAGCCCTCCATCGGCAGCCCCCAGAAGTAGAGCCAGATCCCGAGGCTCGCCACCGGCAGCAGGGTAGCGTTGTCCCCTGCAAACAGATAGACCGCCGCCTCCGGCCACAGATAAAGCGGGAACATGGCGCACAGGGCGATCCCCAACGTCACTCCGAGTGCCAGATTGCGGATCCTCAGCACCCGCAGCCAGTGACCGGCGCCCGCGTTGAAGCTGGCGATGGGCTGGATACCCATGGCGATCCCCTCGAACACCAGGTAGAAGAAGGCCTCGGTGTAACTGATCACCCCGTAGGCCGCCACATGCAGCGAAGTGCCAACCGCCAACAACGCCTTGTTGTGCAGCGCCAGCACTACCGAGAGATAGAGGTACATCAGAAAACTGGAGACCCCGAGGCGCACCGTCTCGCCCATCAGCCGCAGATCGGGGCGCAAGGTGTCCCAGCTTATCCGCAGCTGGCTGCGCGGTGTGAAGAAGTGCCACAGGCAGGCGAGGCCCGTCACTGCCTGGGAAAGCATAGTGGCCGTCGCCACCCCGGCCAGTCCGAACGGAAACACCACCATCAGCAGATAGTCGAGCAGCACGTTGAGCAGCCCCCCGACTACCATGATGAGGGTGACAAATCCGGGGCGGCCATCGTTGCGCAGCAGCGAGCTGAACGCCATCGACAGCACCGCAAAGACGCCCAGCCAGGCGTAGGTCTGCAGGTAGGAGAGCCCGGCGGTGAAGATCTCCCCCTCCGCCCCCATCCAAGCCAGCATGGGCTCACCATAACGGATCCCGATAAAACTGAGCAGTGCCGAGGCCAGCAACACCATCACCAGCGCATTGCCGACGATATGGCGGGCTTTGGCCGGGTTGCCCTGCCCCAGATAGAAGGAGACCAGCGACGAAGCCCCCATACCGATCAGCGCCCCCACCGCATAGAGCACGGCGCAGATGGGATAAGCCAACATCAGACCGGCCATGCCATCCTGACCCAGCACATGGCCAACGAAGATGCCATCGATGGTGACATAGATGCCGGTGATCAGCATGGCCGCCACGGTCGGGGTTACGTAACGCCAGAAAAGGCGAGATAGCGGGGCTGTGCCCAGATCAACAGCTGACATATTCGACTCGGTGGAGAGAAAGCGGCCGGGATCATAGCGAAACAGCAGCACGACTTCCTGTTATTTGTGTTATGAATCATTAATATAGACTGCTTTACCCGCCTCCCTGCCCTGTTTTAGGCTAGGGCCACCTCTTCTGAACGGAAACGAGCCTCATGTTGCAACGCCTGCTCACCCTCTTGCTGCTCTCCCTTATCTTGTTGCCGCCAGCCGTGCGCGCCGACGATGCAATTGCCCAGGCCGAATCCCTGTTGCAGAGCGTGCCCAAGAGCGATACCCCGGAAAACCAGAAACTGCGGGAGAGCTACCAGCAGGCGCTGCAATTTGCCAGAGAGGCCGAGCGCTACCGGGAGCAGAGCAAAGCCTATCAGCAGATCCTTATCGATTACCCCAAGGAGTCGGCGCGCCTCAAGGAGAGCCTGCACAACTATCAGCCCGCAGCTCGCCCGCCACTGGCGAGCCTCAAGGAGGAGGCGCTGCGCCAGGCCATTGGCCTGAGCAGCAACCGCCAGCTCAACCTGCGCAAGGAGCGGCAGGGGGTGATGGATAGCCTCAACCAGCTGGAGAGCACCGGGCAGGAGTATCACCTGCGGGTGGACGATCTGCGCAAACAGCTGCAACTGACCCGCAGCCAGCTGGAGCGACTGAGCTTCAGCAGCGAATCGGATCGCCAGCAGGAAGCCCAGCTGCTGCTGACCAGAATGAAGGAGCAGAGCCTCTCCGACCGGATCCAGATGCTGGAGCTGGAGCAGCTTTCGGCCCAGCAGCGCAACGATCTCGGCAAGCTGAAACTGCAGGAGCTCAATCTGGCCATCGCCGACGAGGATGAGTGGCAAGCCAGCCTGCTGACTCAGCAGAACCAGCTGCGGCGGGAGAAGACCGAGCAGGCGCTGGAGGAGAGCGAGCGGCTGCGCAAACAACTCACCACCGACATGCCGCTGCTGCTGGAGCAGCAACAGCAGAATCAGGCGCTCTCCATCCAGCTCGGCACACTGGAAGATCAGATTGAGCGGGTGCAGGACGAGCAGCGCAGCGTCGACAAGAATCTGTTTGAACTGAATGAGCTGGTCAACTCGGTACGCGAGCAGCTGGAGTGGTTGCAGATCAGTAATGCCTACGGCGAGAACCTGCGCAGCAAACTCTCCGATCTGCCCCCCCAGTTCCCCCTCGACAAGCTGGAGTCCGCCATCGTCAGCGCCCGCATGGCCAAGTACCAGTACGAGAGCGAGCAGGATGGGCTCAAGGATACCCGCCAGCTGCGCGACAAGCTGATGGCCGAAGAGGAGGTGACGCTGGATCGGCCGCAGCAAGCGGTGCTCGACAACCTGCTCAAGGCCCGGCGCCAGCTGCTGACCCGGCTCAACGACGCCTCCGACACCCTCATTCAGGAGCAGACCCGCCTCAAACTGCTCTACAGCCGTCAGAACAGCAAGATCGACGAGATCCGCGAAATAAGCGCCAGCCACCTGTTCTGGATGCCCGATGTGCGCCCCTTTACCCCGCAGGTCATGCTCGGCATTCCCGCCGCGCTGACCCTGGCCTTCAACCCGGACAACTGGTTGCAACTGCCCTACGCCATCGCCGAAAACAGCCCGCTGAGCCTCACTCTAGCCGGTATTGGTCTGCTGGTGCTGGCCTGGAGCTGGTTCAAGCTGGCCCGTCACCTGAGCCTCTATTGCGACCATATTGCGCCTCGGATCGGCAAGGTGACCCAGGACAAATTCAGCCTCACCAGCCGCTTGCTGCTGCGCTCCCTGCTTGCCGCCCTCCCCTTGCCCGCCATGGTGCTGATGGTGCGCGGCCTGCTCGAAGGGGCCTGGCAATACCCGTTTGCGGTGGCGGTGGCGCGCGGTCTTGGCGAGATCTGGTTTCTGCTGCTGGCGCTGGTGATGGCCCGCCATCTGACGCTGGAGCGGGGGATTTTGATCCACCACTTCCGCTGGCCTCGGGAACAGGTGCAAAAGGTGTGGGGGCAGTTTCGCACCCTGCTGCTGGTGCTGATCCCGAGTTTCTTCGTGCAGGGGATGGCCAACAGCTATCAGGAGCACGCCTTCTACGACTCCCTCGGCCGGATGGCCTTCATGATCGGTGCACTCTGGCTGCTGCTCTTCTTTGCCCGCCTCAACCGGGAGCGGCTGCCACTCACCTGGGGCCAGACCGACATGACCAAGCCCCATCTGCTGCACCACTTCATCTGGAACAGCCTGATGCTGGCGCCGCTGCTGGCGGTAATTGGCGCCCTGTTTGGCTACTTCTATACCTCGCGCACCCTGCTGCGCCAGCTGGAGCTTAGCCTGCTGATGGGGCTGGGTTGCCTGCTGGTCTACTATCTGGCCAGACGCTGGATGCTGATCCAGCGCCGCCGCCTCGCCTTCGAGCGCGCCAAGAGCAAGCGGGCCGAGATCCTGGCCCAGCGCGGCCGGGAAGAGGGGCATGACGAGCTCAGCTCCGAGACCCCGGACGTGGTGGAAGAGACTGAGCTGGATCTCGATACCATCAGCGCCCAGTCGCTGGGACTGGTGCGCACCCTGCTGATGCTGGGCTTCACCATGCTGGTGGTGGTGCAGTGGTCGGATCTCAACTCCGCCTTCAGCTTCCTCAGCAATATCGAGGTGTGGCAGGTGAGCAGCAAGATTGGCGGCATCGAGCAGCTCTCGGCCATCACCTTGCAGGATCTGATGCTGACCGCCTTCGTCTTCATTCTGACCGTGGTGACAGCCCGCAACCTGCCGGGGCTGATGGAGCTGACCCTGCTGCAACACCTCAGCCTCTCCCCGGGTACCGGCTTTGCCCTAACGACCACCAGCAAGTATCTGGTGATCCTGATCGGCGCCCTCACCGGCTTCTCCATGCTGGGCATCGACTGGTCGAAGACCCAGTGGCTGGTCGCCGCCCTCTCGGTGGGGCTGGGTTTCGGTCTGCAGGAGATATTCGCCAACTTTGTCTCCGGCCTCATCATCCTGTTTGAGAAGCCAATCCGGCTCGGTGACACCGTCACCATCCGCGATCTCACCGGCACCGTCACCAAGATCAAAACCCGGGCGACGACTATCGTGGATTGGGATCGCAAGGAGATCATCGTGCCCAACAAGGCTTTCATCACCGAGCAGTTCATCAACTGGTCGCTCTCCGATGCCATCACCCGGGTCAAACTGCGGATCCGGATCGGCCTGACCCGGGATCCGAAACTGGTGCAGCGCATTCTGGAAGAGTCCATCCAGGCATCGACCCTGGTATTGGAGACGCCAACGCCAGAGGTCTTCCTGATCGAATTCACCGACTCGGCACTGATCTACGAGATCCGCCTCTACGTCAACAACATGGATCACCGGATGCCCATCACCCACGAGGTTCACTCGCTGGTGCTGGAGAAGATGCAGCAGCAGGGACTTACCCTGCCCCATCAACAGATCGACATTCACCTGAGCCGCGGCTGATCCGCGAGGTAAAAGGAGCAGAACATGCAGATTATTGCCCATCGTGGCGCCAGCGGTCTGGCACCGGAGAACACCCTAAAGGCGATGGCCAAAGCGCTGGAGCTGGGAGCATCAGCCATCGAGATCGACGTGCAGGCGGCCGATGGCGAGTTGTGGGTCTTCCACGACCGGCGGCTGGAGCGCTGCACCAATGGCAAGGGGGTGCTGGCCGAGCAATCCCGCTCCTATCTGGAGCAGCTAGATGCCGGTGAGGGAGAGGTGATCCCGACCCTGTGGCAGGTGATGGAGATCATCGCCGGACGCTGCGAGCTGCATATCGAGCTCAAGGGCGCCCATACCGCCGATACGGTGGCAGCCCTGACCCGACGGGCAGAGGCCGAGCTGGGCTTTACCCCCGGCCAGTGGGTGGTCTCCTCCTTCCATCACCCGGAGCTGGCCCGATTTGCCGTCTTGCGGCCCGATATCCGGCTCGGTGCCCTGACCGCCAACCTGCCGCTCAACCTGGCGCAGTTTGCCGACGAGCTGGGGGCCTGGTCCATCAATTGCGATGTTGATTTCATCGACACCGCGCTGGTCGATGATGCACATCGCCGGGGGCTCAAAGTTCTGGTTTATACCGTTGATTATCCAGAAGATTATGAAGCGCTCTCTAGCATGGGGGTCGATGGAATCTTCACCAATCGACCAGATCGTTTTCTGACGCAGTGAGGGGGCGATACGCACATGGATAACCACTGATTTAGGCACTAACTTTAAATAGCTGACCGGGATACAAAGAGTTCAACTTCAGCCGATAAACAGAGGCTAATAACAATAACTAGATTCCACACACACTTCAGACTGACGCTCACAAGGATGTAACTATGAACTTATCCATTAAAAACAAGCTTGTTCTGGCTATCGGGGTCATCATTCTGGTGATCACCTGCCTGCAAGTCTGGTACAACACCTCGCAACTGCGCAGCGAGACCCAGCGACTGGTCTGGAACATCATCGACGAAAGCTCCATGGCCAACGTCAAGGGGATCTCCCGCTGGGTCGACTCCCGGATCAGCATGGTCAGCACCACCAAGGAAGCATTCGCCAAAGAAGACGAGCCCATCAGTCATCTGGCCCAGTCCATGAATGCCGGTGGCTTCGACCTGGTCTATGCCGGTACCGCAGACGGCAAAATGATCCAGAGCAAACCAACCGACTTGCCCGCCGGTTATGACCCACGTCAACGCCCCTGGTACAAGGACGCGGCCGCCGCAGGCAAGCTGGTCATCACAGCCCCCTATGCCGACATCTCCACCGGCCAGCTGATTGTCACCATTGCCGAACCGTTCCAGCGTGGCAATACCCAGGGGGTCATCGCCGGTGACGTCTCCATCAGCTCACTGATCTCGGATATTCTGGCGGTCACCACCGAGGGCACATACGCCATGCTGGTGGACAGCAATGGCACCATCATCGCGCACCCCGATGCCTCCCTGAGCCTGAAATCCGCCACCGCTCTGGCACCGGAACTGACTGCGGCCTACATCAATCAGGTCGCCCATGACGGCATGATCAACGAGCTGGTGATCAGCGGCAAGAAAGAGGTCTATGACTTTAATGCCATTCCCAATACCAACTGGTATTACGGCATGATGGTGGATGAAGAGATCGCCTACCAGTCGGTACGCCGCATGGTTACCTCCTCCCTCATTCAGGGGCTTATCACCATACTGATCGTGGCAGGCTTCTCCTATGTCGCCATCAACGGCTCGCTGGCCCCTCTGAAAACCCTGGGCGAAGCGATTGCCGATCTCTCCCGTGGCAACGGCGATCTGACCCGCCGCATCAAGATTGAACGTGAGGATGAGGTGGGCGCGGTTGCCAAACACGTCAACACCTTCATCGAGCGGATCCATGTGATGGTGCAGGATATCTCCAACTCCTCCGGCCAACTCAACCAACAGGCCAAGTCCTCCCACAGCATGGCGGAGAAGGCCAATCAGGGGCTGGCACGCCAGCAAAACGAGATCTCCCAGATCGCCACTGCGGTACACGAGATGTCGGCCACTGCGGTCGAGGTCGCCAGCAACGCCGAGCAGACCGCCGAAGCGGCCCGCAGCTCCTCCAGCAGTTGCGAGCATGGCAAACAGGTGATCGCCCGCAACCAGCGATCTATCACCGATCTGGCCACCCAGGTGGAACAGGCCTCCAACATCATTCAGGAACTGGAGAAAAACGCTCAGGAGATCAACACCATCCTCTCCACCATTCAGGGGATCGCCGAGCAGACCAACCTGCTGGCACTCAACGCCGCCATCGAAGCGGCACGTGCCGGTGAACAGGGCCGCGGTTTTGCGGTGGTTGCCGACGAGGTGCGCGTCCTGTCACAGCGTACCCACAGCTCCACCGTCGAGATCCGCAATATGATCGAAACCCTGCAACGCAATACCCAGGGGGCGGTCAGCACCATGCACGAAGGCCAACTGCTGGCCCAGAACAGCGTGGATGACGCCAACAACGCCACCCACGCGCTGGAGCAGATCACCACCTCGATCAACCAGATCTCCGACATGGCGACCCAGATCTCCAGCGCGGCTGAAGAGCAGCGGGCCGTCACCGACGAGGTAAGCCGCAACATTCAGGCGGTGAAAGATGTCTCGGACGAACTGGCAGTAGATGCAGACAGCTCACGCCATCTCTCTGAACAACTTAAAAATATTTCGGGTGAACTGAGCAATCAGGTCGGCATGTTCCGCATTTGAGCATGAGCAAAAGGGGCCGTACAGGCCCCTTTTATTTTTCTAAATAGCGCTTAATTTTCAGTGAGTAATCTCACATTACCCGCCAAATACCTCGCCTTGAAATCCTTGTAACTCATCTGGAATTATCAGATCACCGCCGTGATCATCGCAGCATTTCGGATTACCTATTTCTATCCGAATATATAAATGCCAATAATTCTCATTAAAAAATTACAATAAAAAACTTAAAATTTTTTTCGCGAGTACCTAAAAAGAGAGGTGATTCGCATTTTATTGAAAGAAAACTACGTACAATCCAGAAGTTAAAGTAATCGTAGCTAGGTGTTCAACTGCTCAGTAACACCAAAAAATGACGATAATAACGACATTTTCATCCAGGGATTTGGGTGTTTTATAGAAAAATAACCAATAAAAAGGGAATAAAACCTAGCAGTTTGACTTGCATCAAGCCTGAATTTTTTTCATAGAGCAAAATCGTGCCCAGCAAATCTATCCCTAAGGAGGCAGATGTGGATATTATCAAGACCGATGTGGCCATCATCGGTGCTGGCGGTACCGGCTTACGCGCCGCTATCGCTATAGCCGAATCACAGCCAGACCTGGACATCGCCCTGATTTCCAAGGTTTACCCGATGCGCAGCCACACGGTTGCTGCCGAAGGCGGCGCCGCCGGTGTCGTCCGTGATGACGACTCCCTCGAAAACCACTTCAACGACACCGTCTCCGGTGGTGACTGGCTGTGCGAGCAGGACGTAGTGGAATACTTCGTCAACAACGCGACCAAAGAGATGATCCAGCTGGAGCACTGGGGTTGCCCCTGGAGCCGCAAGCCGGATGGCAAAGCCAACGTGCGTCCGTTTGGTGGCATGAAGGTTCCCCGTACCTGGTTCGCCGCAGACAAGTCCGGTTTCCATATTCTACACACCCTGTTCCAGACCTCCGTCAAATACCCGAGCATCAAGCGCTTCGACGAGCATTTCTGCCTTGATCTGATCGTGGACGACGGCCGCGTTCAGGGCGTACTGACCTTCGACATCCAGAACGGTATCACCCGCTTCATCCAGGCCAAATCCGTGATCGTGGCAACCGGCGGTGCTGGCCGTGTCTATCGCTACAACACCAACGGTGGCATCGTCACCGGCGACGGCATGGCACTGGCCTACCGTCACGGCGTACCGCTGCGTGATATGGAGTTCGTCCAGTATCACCCGACCGGTCTGCCGGGCACCGGCATCCTGATGACCGAAGGTTGTCGTGGTGAGGGTGGTGTCCTGCTGAACAAGGATGGCTACCGCTACCTGCAAGACTACGGCTTGGGCCCGGAAACCCCGATTGGCCAGCCGAAGAGCAAATACATGGAACTGGGTCCGCGCGACCGCGTTTCCCAGGCATTCTGGCAAGAGCAGCAGAAAGGCCGCGTCATTCAGGGCCCGATGGGCGATGTGGTTCACCTCGACCTGCGTCACCTTGGCGAGAAGTACCTGAAAGAGCGTCTGCCGTTCATCTGCGAACTGGCCAAAGCCTACGTCAACGTGGATCCGGCCAAAGAGCCTATCCCGGTACGTCCGACTGCCCACTACACCATGGGTGGTATCGAGACTGACAACAAGTGTGCCACCCGTCTGCCCGGCCTCTACGCCGCGGGCGAATGTGCCTCCGTCGGTCTGCACGGTGCCAACCGTCTGGGTTCCAACTCCCTGTCCGAGATCGTGGTATTCGGCAAGCTGGCCGGTGAGCAGGCAGGTGAATTTGCCAAGACTCAGAAGAATGGCAACACCGAAGCGCTGGCCGCCAAGGCCGAGGCGCTCATCAAGCAGCACCTCTCCCTGATGGATGTAGACGGTACCGAAAACCCGGCCGATATCCGCAACGAGCTGGGCATGTCCATGGAAGCCGGTGTCGGTATCTACCGTACCGAAGAGCTGATGCAGGGCACCATCGACAAGATCAACGAGCTGAAAGCCCGTTACAAGAAGGTCAAGATCAACGACAAGTCCTCTGTCTTCAACACCGATCTGCTGTACGCCATCGAACTGGGTTACATGCTGGACGTGGCTGAAGCCATGGCGCACTCCGCCATCAATCGTAAAGAGTCCCGCGGTTCCCACCAGCGTCTGGATGGTTACGAAGAGCGCGATGACGTGAACTTTCTCAAGCACACGCTCTCGTTCTACAAAAATGGCGAAACGCCCTCCATCGATTACTCCGATGTGAAGATCACTAAGTCCCAGCCGGCAAAACGCGTGTACGGCTCCGAGGGTGAGAAACAAGACGAGGCTAAGAAGAATGGCTGAGATGATTGAAATTGAGATCCTGCGCTACCGTCCGGAACAGGATAACGAGCCCTGGATGCAAACCTTCCAGGTGCCATACCAGAGAGAGATGTCTCTGCTGGACGCCCTGCAGTACATCAAGGATCACCTGGACTCTACCCTGAGCTTCCGCTGGTCCTGCCGGATGGCGATCTGCGGCTCTTGCGGCATGATGGTCAACGGTGTGCCCAAGCTGGGTTGCAAGGCGTTCCTGCGCGACTATCTGCCGGGCAAGATGACCGTCGAGCCGCTCAACAACTTCCCGATCGAGCGCGATCTGGTGGTCGACATGTCCGACTTCATCGAGAAGCTGGAGAGCATCAAGCCGTACATCATCCCGAGCGAGCCTCGCAGCCTGTGTGATGGCGAGTACATCCAGACTCCGGCCCAGATGGCGCAGTACAAGCAGTTCTCCCAGTGCATCAACTGTGGTCTCTGCTACGCAGCCTGCCCGCAGTACGGCATCAACAAGAAGTTCACCGGTCCGGCGGCACTGGCTCTGGCCTATCGCTACAACGTCGACAACCGTGATGCCGGCGCCAAAGAGCGTATGCGTATCATCAGCCAGGACGAAGGCGTCTGGGGCTGTACCTTCGTGGGCTACTGCTCCGAAGTGTGCCCGAAGGGCGTCGATCCGGCGGCGGCCATCCAGCTTGGCAAGGTAGAAAGCGCCAAGGACTACATGATCGCCATGTTCAAGCCAGATTGAGAGCAGGATTGAGACCATGAACAACACTGATAGCAAACGTAAACCTTACGTCCGCGAAATGAAGAAAGACTGGTGGCTGAAGAACGCCTTCTACACCGGTTACATGATCCGTGAAGGCACCAGTATCTTCGTCTCCATCTACGCCGTTGTGCTGATGTGGGGCCTGATGCGCCTGGTTCAGGGTCAGGAAGCGTTCAACGGCTGGCTGGAATCCCTGCAAAGCCCGATCGCCATCCTGTTCCATGTCGTCGCTCTGGCGGCGTGCCTGTTCCATGCCAAAACCTGGTTCGCCCTGGCGCCGAAAGCCATGCGTATCTTCCGTGGTGAAGACCTGGTACCGGAGAAGCCGATCGTTCTCGCCCAGTATGTGGCGCTGGCGGTGGTGTCCCTGCTTGTCCTGATCATCGTGGCCTGAGGAGAAAACAATGAGACGTTCTGACGAACCAATTTACTGGGGTCTGTTTGGTGCGGGTGGCATGGTCGTTGCCATGCTGCTGCCGGTCATTGTCCTCATCACCGGTCTGCTGGTGCCCATGGGCATCATGGACGTGGAAACCATGAGCTATGACCGCGTGCACGCGTTCGCCAGCTCCTGGTGGGGTGCCTGTATCCTGCTGGTGATCATCGCCCTGCCAGTCTGGCACGGCATGCACCGTATCTACCACGGTCTGCACGATCTGGGGATCCACACCACCAAGCTGCACCACTATGTGTTCTATGGCTTTGCCTTCCTGGTATCTGCCATTACCGTCGGCTTGCTGATGGTGCTGGTACTCCAGTAATCACATCTGACTGATTGACCAAACCGGGCCAAGTGCCCGGTTTTTTATTGCCCCGCTATCCCGCCCTGCTTTTTATTCACTCAAACAATTCGATAAAAACCAGATTATCGTCCAATCATATGGCGATCACAGTCACATAACCCCAATACATTCGTCATTTGTAGCAAACCATTTTGACCACCATCAATTTAGTGACATCCATATCAATTATAATTATTCAGATTAAATAATTATTCATATGGAGCTAGCTAATGACAGACAAAACACGCTCGGTGAGCATAGGCAGTTACCTGGCACTGGCCTTCGCCGTGGTCTTCTTCTCCGGACTGTTGCAATCCGGCGAGTGGTACGGGGTATTCGATTTCACCACGCTGAACGGTTCGTTTGGTACCATGGTGCAGAGCGTCAGCGAGAATGGTGACGGCATCAAGACCGCCATGACCGACATGCGCGGCAAGGGGGGCAACGGCGCTCGCGATGGCTTTCTGTTTGCCCTGACCCTGATCCCCACCGTGATGTTTGCCCTTGGCATGATCAATGTGCTGGAACACTACGGCGCGTTGGAAGCGGCCCGCAAGTTGCTGACCCCGCTGCTGCGTCCGCTGATGGGGATCCCCGGTAATACCGGTCTGGCGCTGATCGCCTCCCTGCAGAGCACAGATGCCGGTGCCGCCATGACTCGTCAGCTCAAGGATGAAGGGCTCATCACCAAGCGTGAAACCGACGTATTCACCATGTTCCAGTTCTCCGCTGGTGCCACCATCGTCAACTTCTTCTCCTCCGGTGCCGTGCTGTTCACCCTGACACTGGCAGATGGCAGCCCGGCGGTCAGCTCCTCCATCGGTCTGGCTGTCATCGTGATGTTCGCCTTCAAATTTGTCGGAGCCAACCTGTTTCGGGTCTACCTCAATATGAGCGAAGGCAAGCAGACCGATAACAACACCCAGCAAACCCTCAACACTCAGGAGCAAGCCAAATGAGCCAGGCCAACATCAAGAAACCCATCGTCACCGATATCTTCGTCGAAGGGGCCAAGAAGGGCTGGGTCATCGCCACCACCTCCACCGTACCCAACGTACTGATGGCCTTCGTCATCATCAAGGCGCTGCAGATCACCGGCGCGCTGGATGCCATGGGCGCCATCTTCTCCCCCGTCATGGCCATCTTCGGGTTGCCCGGTGAGGCGGCAGCCGTGCTGATCGGCGCCTGGATGTCGATGGGCGGTGCGGTCGGTGTGGTCATCACCCTGTTCGATCAGGGGATCCTCAACGGCACCCACATCGCCATTCTGGCGCCAGCCATCTACCTGATGGGCTCCCAGGTGCAGTACATGGGCCGCATCCTCGGCTGCATCGGCACCGAAGGGCGTTACATCCCCATCATGGTCGCCATCTCGGTACTCAACGCCTTCGGCGCCATGCTGGTGATGAACATCATTCTCTGACCCGAACCTGATAGTGGAGCAAGCAATGACTTTTTCTCTGGATCAATACCTGACCGAACTGGCCCCGCTGATCAATCTGGATTGCGTATCCCTGCACCAGCCGGGCATTGCGGTAGTGGCCGACCTGATGGCCGCCAAATATGAGGCGATGGGCGGCTGGCAGATCAAGCGGGTCGACTGTGGCGCCGCCGGGGTGGGGCTGGAGATCCGCAACCAGCCTGATGCGGCGCAGATCGATGTAATGCTGATCGGCCATATGGATACCGTCTTCCCCCTCGGCACCGCCGCCGCCCGCCCGATGAGCATCGATGGTGAGCGCGCTTACGGCCCCGGTGTCTCCGACATGAAATCCGGCCTGCTCAACATCGTCTATGCCCTGCGTGAACTGCCCCGCGAGATGCGCGATCGCCTCAGCATCTGCGTCTGCATGAACCCGGATGAGGAGATCGGCTCCCTCCACTCCAGCGACTGGCTGGCCACGGTGGCCAAACAGGCAAAGCAGGTGCTGGTGGCCGAAGCGGCCCGCGCCGATGGCTCGCTGGTCAAGGCGCGCAAGGGGATGGCCCGTTATCGCATCGACTTCACCGGCAAGGCGGCTCACGCCGGCAACGAACCGCAGAAGGGGCGCAGCGCCATCACCGAGCTGGGTCAC
Organism: Aeromonas sp. DNP9; assembly: GCF_001728955.1. Classification (NCBI taxonomy): domain Bacteria; kingdom Pseudomonadati; phylum Pseudomonadota; class Gammaproteobacteria; order Aeromonadales; family Aeromonadaceae; genus Aeromonas; species Aeromonas sp. DNP9. Next base: position 179,309 of record NZ_LYSQ01000002.1, read on the forward strand.
TGGATCCTCGCCATCAATGCCCTGACCAACTTCGAGAGCGGCACTACCCTCAACATCGGCATCGTCGAGGGGGGCAACGGCGCCAACATAGTACCGGCCCACGCCAGCGCGGTGGTGGATGTGCGCTTCTGGGACAATCAGGAGTACAGCCAGGTCAACGATCATCTGCTGACCCTGGTCGAACGGCCGCATCTGGAAGGGGTCACCATCAAGCTGACCCGCGAGGCCCACAAACCGGCCATGGTGCCGTCAGAGGGCACCCAGGCGCTGATGGCTCTGGTTGAAGAGTGTGGCGCCGAACTGGGGCTGCCCATTCGCTGGCAAGAGGTAGGTGGCGGCTCCGATGCCAACCTGACCGCCGCCCTCGGTATCCCCACTCTGGATGGTCTGGGCCCTATCGGTGCAGGTTTCCACAGTGACGAGGAGTATCTGGATCTGGCCAGCATTGCCCCGCGCATCGAGCTGCTGGTGAAGGTACTGACCCGTCTGGCGGCCTGACAGTCTCGCGTAGAAAAGGGCCAGCCGGTTTGCACCGGCTGGCCCTCTGTCCATCTGCTCCTCCTGAATGACAGCCCCCCTTCGCTATTACTCCATCGGCGGCAAGAAGCGGCGCATCACCTCATCCGTATGCCCCCCTTCCTGAAATGCCACCAGCGACTGATTGAGGATATTCACCAGCTGGTGGCTGCGGGGGGAGCCCTTGCTCACCAGCAGATAGAATCCCTTGCGACTGGGCAGGGCGAGATTGAGCAATCCGCTCTCGCTGCGGTAGATGCCAAGGCTGATGCCAGCCACCAGAGGTTCGATTTCACTTGGCAGAAAGTCGCAGCGATCCCGTTCCAGCATATCGAGCGCCTGCTGCAACTGCTTGACCCGGCGTGGCTCCTGCGCAAGCCCGTAGGGGGTATAGTTGTAGCCAATCACCCCGCACACCCGGGAACGATTGACCGTCTGCAGATCCGGCGGTTCGGGGTAGCGGCGCTTGAGATAGAAGAAACCGAGGTGAGTGTAATATAGGGGGACGCTGTAGAAGGCAAACTCGGCCCGCTCCGGCTTGTAGCTGGCATCCCAGGTCAGCTCGCACAGACCATTCTGGCGATAATCCGCCAGCTCCTGCTGCACCCGCGCCCAGGGCAGATAGCGGATCTGGTGCGAGAGCCCGCTCTGTTGTAATGAATCAAGCACCAGCGTCGTCGCCGAACCGGTCAGGCGGCTGGTATCGGGCACACCGTCCTTGCGCTCCCAGTAGGTAAAGGGGGCCCACTCGTTGCCCTCCCCCAGACAGATCTTCACTGGTGGCTCTTGCCCCCATAGCGCGGGGGACAAGATGGCCATCGCCAATCCCGCCCACCATGTTCCCGCTCGTTTCATCTCCCGCTCCCGGACTGTTTATCCCTCTTGCAGCTTAGCCCAGAAGGGATTTTGCTCACTTTGCAGGGGCGCTTTCATGCCACAACGCCAGCAAATTGGCCGGAATGGCACCATAACGAAGCTGCGGCGTCTGGTGCCAGTCAGCCAGCTTTTGCAGGGCTTTCGCCAGTTCCTGTGCAAGGGTGCGGGTCACTCTCACCCCGGCTTCCAGATAGAGGCTCTTGATCTCGAAGATCCCCTGCTGGCGATGAGCCTTGGCATCCATTCTGCCCACCAGTTTGCCGCGATGGAGCAAGGGCAACACGAAGTAGCCGTACTGGCGCTTGGGCGCCGGGGTGTAGCACTCGATGCGATAGTCGAAGTTGAACAGTTCACTGGCCCGTTTGCGATCCCACACCAGCGGATCGAACGGCGACAAGGCCGTGGTATGGGTCGCCTTGAGACGGCCCTCCTTGGCTTGCACCAGCTCATCGGCCAGCGAGGCGTGCACAAAAGCGCCGTGCTGCCACCCCTCCACTCGTACCGGCAACAGCTCCCCCTCGTCCGCTAGCTGATGGAGCAGGTCATCGTATTTGCCACGCCGCAGCCGGTAGTAGTCAGCGACCCAGCCAGTTTTGACCAGCCCCAATGCCCGGCAACTAGCGCGCACCATATCCCGTTGCGCCTGCTCGACGCTCGGCAGATCCCGCTGGTCGCTCCACTCGGGGATGACCCGCTCGGCCAAGTCATAGACCCGTTGAAAGTTGCGCCGCTCCCGTACCATCAGCTGACCGCTGGTAAACAATACCTCCAGATGGCGCTTCTCCGGTTTCCAGTCCCACCAGCCATTCCCCTTGCCGGTTGTGCGTTCAAAATCGGCCGCCCGTACCGGGCCATGGTGGCGAATACGCTCGATAAGCCGGTCGATCTCCTGCTGATGGGTGGCGAGCCAGTTGGCCGAAAACTTCCACCCCATGGCGGCAGGATCAAGCATTCGATGGCGCAGCAGCCTGTAATCCTCGCGGGGCACAAAGCAGGCCTCGTGGGCCCAATATTCGAAGATCTCGCCGTCGGCCAGCAGCTGCTCCAGCCAGCGCGGTTCATACTGGCCAAGGCGGCTAAAGAGCACCAGATAGGGGCTGCGCGCCACCACCGAGATAGTATCGATCTGCAGCAACGCCATGCGGCGAATGGTGGCCAGCAGATCGGCCGGGACAGCCTTTCTGCGGCGGGGGGCTAGCAGCCCTTGCGCCGCCAGTTGCAGATGACGGGCATCTTGCAGTGACAAATGGGTAATCGACATCAACAACCGCTCCTTGGTATCTGGCTATCGCGCGCCCGCCGGATAGCCAACAAAACCGGGGGGAGGCCCCACGTAGGCACGCCTCCCCTCCCTTGTGTGCCTGCGCCGCTATGAGTGGGCCGGGGGCAAGACCAGCTGATTGACCACCAGCATGATCTCTTGATAAGTGGCCTCGACCGTCTCGGGGGTCGGCTCCAGAATAAGGTCATCGGCATAGCCGTTGATGAGGGAGGTGATCTGACGCGCCAGTCGCCGGGCATCGCCCGCCACAAACTCGCCGCTGTCGATCCCCTTTTGCAGGATCTGCTCCAGCACCTCGCGCCACGCCAGAATGATTTTGCGGTAGCTCTCGGCAAATACCGGGTCGCGCAGCGACTCGTTCCAGGCATCCAGATAGATGGCCCAGGAGGCATCCTGACTGGTCGGCAGGTTGTCCCGCACGAAGAGCGGCAACGCTTCGCGGGCAGGCAGCGGCAACAGCCACTCCCGCTGCTCGGCGATCTCCTGATAGGTGAAACGCTCCACGGCACAGAGGCAGAGCTCCTTCCAATCCTTGAAGTAGTGGTAGACGTGGCTGCGCGCCAGACCGGTGCGTTCGGCAATATCACGGGTTGACGATGCCGCCATCCCCTTCTCTCGAAACAGGGCCAATACGGCCTCGATGATCATCTCTTTGCGCTGTTCTGCTGATGGGCGTGCCATCTGACCTCCTGCGATATCAATCGACTTGCTTGACTTTGAGCAGTCGCTCAAACAAACTTTGAGCACTTGCTCAAACCTAGCGTTTCCGACATCTTAGGAGATAACCCATGACAACACCAACCACTTCGGCAGCCAGTTGCGACGAGCAGGCCACGCCGTTGCCACACTCGGCCGGTCGTTCGCTGGGGGCGATTGCACGGGCCAATCCCCTCAAGCTGGCGGGCACCTTCTCGCTGGTGGCCCTCGAAAACATCCTGCTGGTGGTCTATCCCCTGTTCGCCGGCTTTGCCATCGACGCCATCGTCAAAGGCCAGTGGTGGCAGGCTTCAAGCTACGCCCTGATCGTGCTGCTGTTCTGGCTCATCGGCGCCCTGCGCCGGGCGGTCGATACCCGCACCTTTACCCATATCTATGCGGCACTGGCGGTGCCGGTGATCCTGACTCAGCGCCAGCAGCAGGAGGGGCAATCCACCATAGTGGCGCGGGTCACCCTGGCGCGGGAGTTTGTCGACTTCTTCGAGAAACATATCCCGATCCTGGCCACCAGCCTGATCTCCATCGTCGGTGCGGCCGTGATGCTGATGGTGATCGAGTTCTGGGTCGGCATCGCCTGCATGGGGGTATTGCTGCTGTTCGGCCTGCTGCTGCCCGGCTTTTCGCGCAAGAACCAGCTGCTGCACGAGCGGCTCAACGATCGGCTGGAACACGAGGTCAAGCTGGTCACTCATGCCCAGTCAGCCAGCCTCGCCCGCCACTACCGCGCGCTGGCCTGGCTCCGTATCCGGATTTCGGATCGGGAGGCGCTCGCTTTTCTGGCGGTCGGCATCAGCGCCGCCCTGCTGTTCCTGCTGGCCATCACCATGCTGATGGCCCAACCCCAGGTCTCGGCAGGCCATGTCTATGCTGTGATGACCTACCTCTGGAACTTTGTCACCAGCCTGGATGAGGGGCCCGGTCTTGCCGATCAGCTGGCCCGACTGAGAGACATAGGCCGCCGGGTCAATACCGCCCAACCAGATGAAATTATTTGATTTTTGTATCTGTAACCGGAGTAGAAGATGAATCCGACCACCCTTTGCCAACGAGCGTTGACCATGTGCATCAGCTGTTTCTTCCTCGCCGCCTGCGGTCCCAAGATGAGCGACTTTGAGCCCAACACCAGCTACTGGTTCAAGGAGAAACCGGCAGAGGAGAGTGCCCCGCTGGCGCAAGACCTGAAGGTGGATATCGCCATCATAGGTGGCGGCTACAGCGGCCTCTCCAGTGCCTGGCATCTGGCCAAGGCCAATCCGTCGCTCAAGATCGCCATCTTCGAAGCCAAGCAGGTGGGCAGCGGCGCCTCGGGGCGCAATGGCGGCATGGTGCTGCCGGGCTCCGAGGTGATGGATCTCTACGAAGAGGGGGAGGCGAGCAAGCGCCACTACGATCTCACCGTCGCCAGCATGCGCAAGCTGCAGGCGCTGGTCGCCTCAACCGGCGTCGAGGCCGATCTCAAGCTCGATGGCTATGTGGAGGCGATCCTCGATGAGGAGGATATCCCCGAGTACCGCGACTATGTGAAAACCGCCAATCGCCTCGGCATCCCGCTCCAGTACTGGAACGCCGATACCACAGAGGAAAAACTCGGCACCGATCGCTACGTGGGGGCGGTCTACGACCCCAATGGCGGTCAGGTACACGCCATGAAACTGGTCAATGCCCTGCGCAAGGCGGTGGAGCAGGCGGGCGTCACCATCTACGAGCAGAGCCCGGTAATGGGGATCAAGGAGGGCAAGCAGATCGAGCTCAATGTGGCCGACAAGTACAAGGTGAGCGCCGACAGCATAGTGCTGGCAACCAACGGCTATACCTCAAAACTTGGCTACTTCAGCGGACGGGTCTTTCCGGTGCACGCCCAGAGCGCCGTCACCGAGCCGCTTACCAAAAAACAGCTGGCCGCCATCCAGTGGCAGAGTCGGGTGCCCTACTACGACACCCGCAACATCCTGTTCCATCTGGTATTGACCCCGGATAACCGCATCGTCATCGGTGGCGGCAATGCCGAGTACGTCTTCAACGACGGCCTCAACTACAAAGGCGATCTTAACCGGGTCAGCGAGATGATGATGACCGAGCTGGTGACCCTCTATCCGGCCCTCAAGGGGATCAAATTTGAGCAGGTGTGGGACGGGGTTCTCGGCATGACCGGCGACAGCACCGAAGCGGTGGGGGTGATGGGGGATCACAAGAACATCTACTACGCCCTCGGCTACAACGGCCACGGCATCAACCTCTCCTTCCTGTTTGGCGACATCGTGGCCAGCCTCTATCAAGGCAAGGATCACCCCTGGTTCAACCACGCGGAGCAGACGCTGCCAATGTGGCTGCCGCCAGAGCCGTTCAAGTCAATCGGCGTCAAATCTGCCCTGATGTACTACCAGTGGCAGGACAAGGGCTACGACGAGTAACCCACCAACGAGCAACAGAACAAGGCACGCCTCAGGGCGTGCCTTTCTGCAATACCGCCACATCGGCGTGGGGGAAGCTGAGTTCGGCCTGCCAGCTGGCGGCCAGCACCTGAAACGATGCCTCGGCAAAGAAGACGATATGGGTCGGGTCGTGACGATAGCGCCAGCTTTTAAACCGCTCGTCACTGAGCACCCGCTGGGTCTGCAGCACCAGCAGGCCACCGGGCTTGAGGCAATCCCACAACTGCGCCAGCACCGTGCGCGGCTCGGCGATATGCTCTATCACCTCGGTACTGGTGATGAAGTCGTACTGACGCGTCAGCAACTCGGGAAAATCGGCGTAGAACTTGTCATATCCCGCCATCTGGTAACCCGCCTCGCGCCCCATCGCCACCAACGCGGGGCCCGGGCCACAGCCAAAATCGAGGCCACTGGCAGGGGTTGGCACCCGTGCCAGCACCTCACCAAAAGCCCGCATCAGAAAGCTGCGATAACGGGGATCATCCACCCTGTTGTCGTGACCGTCATAGACAGCCTTCTCCGCAGCCTCATCCAGATGATCCGCCTCATCCAGCCAGACCAGCTCGCACGCGAGGCAGCGATGATAGCGCTTGCCCGCCACCGGCAGAGGATAACTGCGATGGCTGGCACACAGGGGGCAGCTGACGGTGGATGACATGGCGGTTCCTCTTGGGGGCTTCCTGTTGGATAACAGCGGCGCAGATTGCCTGCCCGCTGCCTCGCTGACAACTTTTTTTGCTCCTTAAGGGTTTCTTAAGTTTGCCCTTTTACTCTCAAACCATCGCAAGAGAAGGAGTCACCCATGACCATCGAGATCCAGGCCCCCTACCGATTGCTGCTAGCCAAGTCCCCGCAGCAGGTCATGGCGCTGCAAACCTATATCCAGGCCGCCTACACCCTCGAGTTCAATGCCCGCATCCCCCATTTTCTCCCCTGCCTGCTGGGGCTCTATCGGGCGGACGGGACGCTGGTCGGTGCCTGTGGTCTCAATCATGCCAGTGAGGGGCCTCTCTATCTGGAACAGTATCTGGAGCAACCCATCGAGGCCGCCATCAACACCCGCCTCGGGGTCTATCCGGCACGCAACCGCATTATCGAAGTGGGCAATCTGGCCTGCAGCGAACCGGGCAATGCCCGCCTGATGTTTGCTGCCCTGTGTCGTCTGCTGTGTGAAAACGCCCTCGACTATGTGGTCTTTACCGGCACTGCCAAGCTGCGCAACAGCTTTGCCCGCCTGCAACTCAACCCGGTGGAGCTGGCCCCCGCACAGGCCCATCAGGTGGGAGCCGACGCCGACGCCTGGGGTGAGTACTACCGCTGCCAGCCCAAGGTGATGGTGGGAGATATCAATCAGGGACGCGAGGTGCTCGCCCAGAGCAGCCTGCTGCTCAACCTGCTGGCCCCCATGCCGACCCTGTTTGACGATGCCGGCAAGAGCAGTGATAACCAGACCCATCAAAAAAGGTGCGCCCAATGAGCCTGTTCGACGCCATCGCCAAACATGCCCGCGAGAATCCGCAATCCCCTGCGCTGTTGAGCAGCCAGCAGCGTCTCGATTACCAGACCCTGTGGCAACAGATCCAGCGTCTGGCCAGTCAGCTGCAACAGCTCGACATCAACCGTCTGGCGCTGCAACTGGACAACGGCCTGCCCTGGGCGCTGATGGATCTGGCCTGCACCAAAGCCGGTATCGTGGTCATACCGGTGCCCCACTTCTTCAGCCTTGAGCAACAAGAGTGGCTGCTGGAGAGCAGCGGCGCCGATGCGCTGGTGGGGCCACATCATCAGGGGTGGCATGCCGCCGAGCCGCTCTCGCTGATCACCGGCGAGCTGCCGCTCTGGCGCCGCAAACCGGCAAACCTCCCGGCATTGCCACAGAGTACCGCCAAGATCACCTACACCTCCGGCACCACGGGCCAGCCCAAAGGGGTCTGCCTCTCGCTGGCCAGCATGATGGCGGTGTGCGAATCGCTGGCCGAGCGTGTCGCGCCAGCCAAGGTGGAAAAACACCTCACCCTGCTGCCGCTGGCCACCCTGCTTGAGAACCTCACCGGCCTCTATGTGCCGCTGCTGACCGGCGCCTGCAGCCGCATTCCGTCCCTCGGGGAGCTCGGTTTCACCGGATCCAGTTCGCTCAATCCAGCCATGCTGGGGGAGGCCCTGCTGCGCTGGCCGACCCACAGTCTGGTGCTGGTGCCCGAACTGCTGCGCCTGCTGCTGGCGCTCTGCATCAGCACCCCGACGCTGGCCCAACAGCTCAAAAGCTTGCGCTTTATTGCCGTCGGTGGCGGCAAGGTAGCACCCGACCTGATCAAACATGCCCGCCAGCTCGGCCTGCCGGTGTATGAGGGATATGGCCTCTCGGAGTGCGGCTCCGTGGTGGCGCTCAACAGCCCGGATGCTGACAAACCCGGCAGCGTAGGCCGCCCCCTGCCCCACTGTCAGGTCACCATCGCCAGCGACGGCGAAATTATGGTGAGCGGCAGTGCCATGCTGGGCTATCTCGGCAGCAACGAACCGGCTCCCGAACAGATCGCCACCGGCGAACCTTCTGCCATGCAGGTCGCCACAGGCGATCTGGGTCATCTGGATGATGAGGGCTACCTCCATATCACCGGGCGCAAGAAGAATGTCCAGATCACCGCCTTTGGCCGCAACTTCTCCCCCGAGTGGGTGGAGGCCGAAGCACAGCTTTGCCCCGCCATCGCCCGCATCGTGGTCTTTGGCGATGGTCAACCCGCCAACGTGGCGCTGATCCAGCCCCTGCCGGGCAAAGAGGCGGATCTGCCCCGCCAGATCGCCGGTCTGAACCAGCGACTGCCCGATTATGCCCGGCTGCACCACTGGTTGCCGGTGGCACTAGACCAGCATCCCGGCCTGCTGACCGCCAACGGGCGCCCCCGTCGCAACGAGATTTACCAACACTTTTCCCGGCAAATCAGCCAATGCCTTACAGGAGAATCGTTATGAGCTTCTATCAGACTCTGCAACAAGCCACTGCCAGTGAGCGTGAGCATCTGTTCAACGCCCCCATTATCGAAGCCTGTCGCCGTGGCGATATCAGCCGTGATACCTATCTCGCCTTTCTGGCGCAAGCTTACTACCACGTGCGCCACACAGTTCCGCTGCTGATGGCCACCGGCGGCAAGCTGGGTCAGGAGTACGAGTGGGTGCGCGGTGCCATTGCCGAGTACATCGACGAGGAGTATGGCCATCAGGAGTGGATCCTCAACGATATCCGCGCCTGTGGCGGTGATGCCGAAGCGGTGCGCCACGGCCAGCCCGGGCTGCCCATCGAGCTGATGGTCGCCTTCCTCTATGACCAGATCCAGCGCGGCAACCCCATGGGCTTCTTCGGCATGGTGCAGGTACTGGAAGGCACCAGCGTCGCCATCGCCCTCACCGTCGCCGACCAGCTGAAAAAGGGCCTCGGCCTGCCACCGCAGGCGATGAGTTACCTGAGCTCCCACGGCGCCCTGGATCAGGAGCACCTCAAGTTCTTTGAATCCTTGATGGATAAGGTCGAGAGCCCGGCAGATCAGGCCGCCATCATCCACGGGGCCAAGGTGGTCTACCGCCTCTACGGCGAGATGCTCTACAACCTCACCGCCACACCGTAAGTTGGCAGCGGATCAGCAGACAGCAAAAAGGGAACCCACACCATGAACCTTGAAGGGAAACTCGTGCTGCTCACCGGCGCCAGCGGTGGCATAGGTGAGGAGCTGGCGCAGGAGCTGGCGGCCCAGGGGGCCCACCTGCTGCTGCACGGACGTCGCGGCCCGGCACTGGAGCGGCTGTGCAAGTCACTGCCTCATCCCGAGCGCCATCAGGTGGTGCTCGCCGACCTCGGCTCTGCGCAGGAGCGGGCCAAGCTATTGCAACACCCTGCGCTGGAGGACGGGATCGACATCCTGATCAACAACGCTGGCTGCAACCAGTTTGCCTGGCTGGAAGATCAGAGCTTCGAGCAGGTGGAGCGCCAGCTGCTGCTCAATATCGAGGCGCCCATCCAGCTCACCCGTGCCCTGCTGCCAACCATGCGCAAGCCGGGGATCATCATGAACATGGGGTCGAGCCTGGGCAGCATCGGCTACCCCGGTTACAGCGTCTACTGCGCCAGCAAATTTGCCCTGCGCGGCTTTAGCGAAGCGCTGGGACGGGAGCTGGAGGGGAGTGGTATCAAGGTGCTGCACTTTGCCCCCCGCGCCACCCGCACCAAGCTCAATTCCGAAGCCGCTTACGAGATGAATGCGGCGCTCGGCACCCAGACCGACAGCCCGCAGGAGGTGGCCGAAGAGGCGGTCATCGCCCTGTGCAACGAAACCCGCCGCAGCTGGCTCGGCTGGCCGGAAAAACTGTTCGTGCGGCTCAATGCCCTGCTGCCCGGCATCGTCGACAAGGCGCTGGCCAGACAGCTGCCGATCATCAAACGTTATGCCCGTCATCTTCAGCCAGGGACGGCTGATGCCGGCGCCAACAGTGCGCCACAACCAGACTTGTCCCGCCCGATCCCGACCAAGAAGGAGCATTAATATGAATTTTGTCCGTCAATCAGTGACCTCTTGTGCCATCGCCATCCTGCTGGGGTCCTCCTCGGTCATGGCCGCGGGTGATGCCCTCGTCCCCATCCAGCAACAGTGGGCCGTCTGCCAGTATCAACAGACCGGCAAGGCGAAAGAGAGCTGCCTCGAAACCTTGAGCACCCAGGCCGAAGCGGCCAGCGCCAAGGAACCCTTTCGCGCCGATCTGCTGATCTGGTCGGCCATCGTCAAGAGCACCTGGGCGGGGGCCAAAGGCGGGCTGGGGGCGCTGGGGCTGGTGAAAGAGGCCAAGGCCAAGCTGGAGCTGGCCATCAAGCAGGATCCCAAGGCGCTGGATGGCTCCGCCTACACCAGCCTGGGTTCGCTCTACTATCAGGTGCCCGGCTGGCCGGTCGGTTTTGGCGATGACGAGAAGGCGGAGCAGCTGCTCAAGCAGGCGCTGGCCATCAACCCGACCGGCATCGACCCCAACTTCTTCTACGGCGACTTCCTGCTGGATCAGGGCCGCAAGGCTGAGGCCAAAACCTATCTCGACAAGGCGATGGCAGCTCCAGCGCGCCCGGGCCGGGAAGTGGCGGACGAGGGCCGAAGAATGGAGATCCGCGAGCGGCTCGCCAAGCTGTAAAGTTCTGCCGTATCAGAGATCTATTTAAACTCTGCCCACCAGCTTGCATACTGGTGGGCAGAGTCGTTTCAAGGGGAATAACAATGCGGATCCTGCTGGTTGAAGATGATGTGATGCTGGGGGATGGTATGCAGGATGCACTGCGCCATAGCGGCTATACGGTGGACTGGCTGCAACAGGGGTTGCCCGCTCTGGCAGCCCTCAAGAGCGACGAGTTCGCCGCCCTGATCCTCGATCTCAATCTGCCCGACATCGATGGCCTCAGCCTGCTGCGCAAGTTGCGGCGTGAAGGACACCAACTGCCGGTGCTGATCCTCACCGCCCGCGATGCGCTGGACGATCGGGTGGTCGGCCTCGATGCCGGCTCCGATGACTACATGGTCAAGCCCTTCGCCCTGCAGGAGCTCAACGCCCGCCTGCGCGCCCTGGTTCGTCGCAGCAAGGGGCAGGCTCAGGCGGTGCTGGAGTATGGCGATATCCTCATCTATCCCGAATCCCAGCAGGTCACCTATCAGGGGGAAGCGATCAAACTCACCCCCCACGAATACAAGTTGCTGCAGGAGCTGATCAGCCAGAGCGGCCGGGTGCTGAGCAAGGATCAGCTGCAACAGAGCCTCTACGGCTGGGACGAGGGGGCCGAAAGCAACGCGGTAGAGGTGCATATCCACCATCTGCGCAAGAAGTTCTACAGCGACCTCATCCGCAATATTCGCGGGGTCGGCTACATCATTCCCCAGCTCGAACAGCCAAGCCGGACACCCGCACGATGAAACGTCCCCGCTCCATTCGCCGCTTTCTGCTCACCGGTATCCTGACGCTGGTGAGCCTGAGTCTCACCATCAGCGCCTTTATCGGCTACATGGAAGCGAGCCACGAGATGGAGGAGCTGTTTGATGCCCGCCTCGCCCAGTCGGCCCGCATCACCAACCAGCTGCTGGCCCGCTACATGGCCCAGCAGGGGCAGTTGCCCGCCAACGGCACCGTCTATCAGGAGTGGGAGGCGCAAAACCCCGATGAGTGGCAAAAAGATCCCGGCCTCAACCTGACCGGCGAGGATCGGGAGATCACCCCCTACGGCCACGAGTTCGAACGCAATCTCTACTTCCAGCTGCTCGATGAAAAGGGCGGCTTGCTGCTGCGCGCCCCCAGCGCCCCTGATCAGCCGCTGGTCACCCTGGCTATCGGCTTCGACACGGTCGAAAAAGATAATCACCAGTGGCGCACCTTCACTCTCTACAACCAGCAGGAGCAGACCTGGCTGGTGGTGGCCGAGCGGGACGACGAGCGCAGCGAACTGGCCAGCAAGATGGCCACCCTCACCATGCTGCCGCTGCTGATCACCCTGCCCTTCCTGCTGGCCCTGCTCTGGTGGCTCATCACCCGCGGGCTGGCCCCCCTGCGCCAGCTGGCCCAGGCCATCAGCGAACGTCACCCCGCCAACCTGAGCCCGCTCAGCCTCAAGATAAGCGCGCAGGAGCTGACCCCCCTCACCAACGAGATCAACCGGCTGATGCAGGCGCTGGCGGAGACTATAGAGCGGGAGAAACAGTTCACCAACGAGGCGGCCCACGAGCTGCGCACCCCGCTGGCGGTACTGCGGATCCACAGTGAAAATGCCCTGGCTGCCGATGATGACGCCAGCCGCCAGCAATCCCTGCACAAGATGTTGCAGGCCCTCGATCGCAGCGATCGGCTGATCCGCCAACTGCTGACCCAGGCCCGTATCGACAACCAGCAGGGGCTGGTATTGACCGAACTGGAGGTGGGCCACCTGCTGCAAGGCACCCTCGCGACGCTGGCTCCCATTGCCCTCAAGAGGGATCAGCAGCTGTCGCTGGAGTGTGAAGTGCCGCAGCTGGTGATGGGGCAAGCCACCCTGCTCGAACTGCTGTTCAGCAACCTGATCGACAATGCGCTGCGCTACACCCAGCCGGAGGGCGAGATCAGGGTGCGGGTTCAGCGAGAGGGCAACCGGGTGAGGGTGGATGTGAGCGACAATGGCCCCGGCATTCCCGCCAGCGCCTTGCCCCGGCTGTATGAACGCTTCTTTCGGGTCAATCCCCAGCAGGGGGATGGCGTGGGGCTCGGCATGGCCATCGTCTCGCGTATCGCCCAGTTGCACGGCGCCGACCTCGATGTCCACAACCGGCCGGAAGGGGGGCTGGAGGTGAGCGTGTTACTCCCGCTCCCGCCGGCAAGATAAGCGATAAGTAAAGAGCCCGCGATGCGGGCTCTTTACTTTCAATGACAATCTGGCTGCACGGTAAAGGTTCGACTGGAGTCCACCGGGCCCAGCTCCGCCAGCAGACGTCGGCCCAGCAGCACCGGATAGATCATCTTGCTGCGATCCCGCAGGGTAAACCACTCCTCATACACCTTGTCCCCCAGACAGATGGACATGGTCACCGTTGGCCGCTGCTCCATACCACCCGCCCCACGCACCGTCACGCTGCGCTCGACCCGCCGTTCGAACTGCTGCTTGACCAGTTTGCCGCTGTCGGCATCAGTTACCACCAGCATGAAGCGCACCCAGGGTTTACCATCCCGTTTGAATCTGGTGATGGAGCGTGCATCGAGGGAAGAGGTGAGTGCCCCGGTGTCGAGTTTCATCTTCACCGCCACGCCGGTGGGCAAAATAAGCCCCTTCTCGATCCAGCCATAGCTGGTCGGGGTCTCTGCCAGCGCACTGCCACACAGTGCCAGCATCAGGGTGATCCCCACCATCATCTTGCCCATTTTACTGCCCAGCCTTGTCAATCCTGCGCCCAGATCTACCACAGTCCCATTGTGGGTCAATCCGATTTATTTCAGCTACTTGGATAATATCTGGCGGGTCAGGAGAGAGACGACAAAGAGTGGCCGAACGGCGGCCCAAGCGAGCGGGAATATCGAAGGAGAGCAAGGCACCGAACGGTGCTGGATGAAACTGGTGGTTAACCTCAGGTTGTGACGCCAAAGGCTACCACAACAATGAGCGAATTATCAGTCTTGTTCTGAAGGGATTTTTGCCTACACTGTTGTAAACCGGAGGGCCTGAAAACCACCGGTTTTTTTGCGCCTGCCGAAAATTTGCCACTGCAAAAGTGACTTTCAACAAGGCTCAATAAGGAATTTGTAATGCGTATCGAAGAAGACTTGAAGCTCGGTTTCAAGGATGTCCTGTTCCGCCCCAAGCGCTCTACTCTCAAGAGCCGTTCCCAAGTAAGCCTGACCCGTCAGTTCACCTTCAAACACACTCAGACCCAATGGCAAGGCGTACCCGTTATCGCCGCCAACATGGATACCGTCGGCAGCTTCGCCATGGCGCGCACGCTGGCCGGTTTCGAGATGATGACCGCGGTACACAAGCACTACAGCCTTGAGCAGTGGCAAGCTTTCGTCAACGAGACCGACCCGACGCTGCTGGGCCATGTGATGGTCTCCACCGGCACCTCGGCTGAAGATTTCGCCAAGACCCGCCAGATCCTCGCCATGTCCGAAGCGCTGCGCTTCATCTGTGTCGACGTGGCCAACGGCTACTCCGAACACTTCGTCGAATTCGTGCGCAAAATTCGTGAAGCCTGCCCCAACCACGTCATTCTGGCGGGCAACGTGGTGACCGGCGAGATGGTCGAAGAGCTGATCCTCTCCGGCGCCGACATCGTCAAGGTCGGCATCGGCCCGGGCTCCGTCTGTACCACTCGCGTCAAGACCGGCGTCGGTTATCCGCAGCTCTCCGCCATCATCGAGTGTGCCGATGCGGCCCACGGCCTCGGCGGCCAGATCGTCGGTGACGGCGGCTGCACCTGCCCGGGCGACGTCGCCAAAGCATTCGGCGGCGGCGCCGACTTCGTGATGCTGGGCGGCATGCTGGCAGCCCACGAAGAGTGCGGTGGCGAGATCGTCGATGTAGACGGTGAGCCCTTCATGAAGTTCTACGGCATGAGCTCCTCCAGCGCCATGGACAAGCACGCTGGTGGCGTCGCCGAATACCGCGCCTCCGAGGGTAAAACCGTGCTGCTGCCCTACCGCGGCCCGGTCGAGAACGCCGTGCGCGACATTCTGGGCGGCGTGCGCTCCACCTGTACCTACGTTGGCGCCAGCCAGCTGAAAGAGTTGACCAAACGCACCACCTTCATCCGGGTACGCGAGCAAGAGAACAACGTCTACGGCAAGGAGTAACCTGCCACAGACCGCCGTCACGCGCTGACGGTTAGAAGCCAGTCAACCGGTGTGCTACCCTGCGCACCGGTTTTTTTGCATCTGGGATCCCGAGCCATGACCACTCCCCTGCCCCCGTTTGACTGGGACATCTTCTGCTGCGTCGTCGACAACTTCGGTGACATCGGCGTCACCTGGCGACTTGCCCGCCAGCTAAAACGGGAGGGGAATATTGCGGCACATGGCAATGAGGTTCAGGTGCGGCTCTGGGTGGACGATCTGGCAAGTTTCGCCCGCATCTGTCCCGGGCTCGACCCGGCGCAGGATGGTCAGTGGGTCGATGGCATCTATATCCAGCACTGGCATGAGTCCCTGCCGGCTGACATGACCCCGGCCAGAGTGGTGATCGAGGCCTTTGCCTGCGAGCTGCCCGTCCCCTTCATTGAGCGAATGGCCGAGCAGATGGCGAGCCAACCCAGCCCCCCATGCTGGATCAATCTGGAGTACCTCTCGGCGGAGAGCTGGGTCGAGGATTGCCACGGCCTCGCCTCGCCCCAGCGGGTTGGCAATAAAAGCCTCAACAAATACTTCTTCTTCCCGGGCTTTACCGCTAAAACCGGCGGCCTTTTGTGCGAGCACGACCTCATCGCCGAACGGGAAGAGTGGCAGCAGGATGAAGCGGGACTGGCAGCCTACTGGGCCAGTCTCGGTTTGCCGCCAAAACAAGAGCACGAGCTACGGGTCAGCCTCTTTACCTACGAGAGCGATGCGCTGCAAAGTCTGGTCGAGAGCTGGTGCCAGAGTGCCACGCCCGTCACCCTGCTGCTGCCGCTGGGGCGCTCTCTCAACGATGTGCTCACCGGTGCCGGTCTGGCAGATGCCATCACCACCGCCCAAGCGGGGGATCTGCTCCACGCGGGCAACCTCACCATCAAGCTGCTGCCGATGACCGATCAGGCCGGTTACGATCGATTGCTGTGGAGCTGCGATCTCAATCTGGTGCGCGGGGAGGACTCCTTCGTGCGGGCCCAGTGGGCAGTTCGTCCTTTCCTCTGGCATATCTACCAACAGGAGGAGGAGGCCCATCTGGTCAAGCTGGAGCAGTTCCTCGACCACTATCTTGCTGATCTGCCTGCCGATTGCGCCCAATGGCTGCGCCGCTTCAATCTGGCTCTCAACCGTGGTGAAGATTGCCGCGCACTCTGGGCCCAATGGCCGCAATACAGCGCGATTTGGCAGCAACATGGGCGACTCTGGTCACAGAAGCTGCTCCGGGATGGGGATCTCGTCACGAGGTTGGTGAAATTTCTGGAAAGCCGTATATAATCTGGCAGTTTTTATCCGTCCGTTTCACGAACAGGAATTTTTTACATGAAAACCGCTCAGGAAATCCGCGCTGGTAACGTAGTCATGATCGGCACCGAGCCGATGGTGGTCCAGAAGGCTGAATTCAACAAATCCGGCCGTAACTCCGCCGTGGTCAAAATGAAGCTGAAAGGCCTGCTGAACGGCAGCGCCACCGAGACTGTCTTCAAGGCCGACGACAAGCTGGACGTTGTTCAGCTGGAGCGTAAAGAGTGCACCTACTCCTACTTCTCCGACCCCCTGTATGTCTTTATGGACACCGAGTACAACCAGTACGACGTAGAGAAAGACAACCTGGGTGACGTGCTGAACTACCTGGTAGACGGCATGGAAGATCTGTGTGAAGTGACTTTCTACAACGAGAAAGCCATCTCCGTAGAACTGCCGACCACCATCGTGCGCGAAGTTGAGTACACCGAACCGGCTGCCCGTGGCGACACCTCCGGTAAAGTGACCAAGCCTGCCCGTCTGAAAGGCACTACCTACGAGCTGGCTGTTGCCGCTTTCGTAGAGATCGGTGACAAGATCGAAATCGATACCCGCACCGGTGAATTCAAGCGTCGCGTCAACTAATTGACCGCTTTGAATTGATTGCAAAAAAGCGAGCCAACGGCTCGCTTTTTTATTGCCTCCGAGTTGTCATCACACCACCCGCCTTCAGAAAATCCCGCCGCCGCCGCTAACCCAGATAACCGGGGGAGCACACTATGGCCAGATTATCCTTATCACTGCTGTTATTGACCATGCTGGCTGGCCATGTCGCGCAGGCGAGCGAGGTCGCGCCCCCCGTTGCCGAGCCAATACCCCTCGACCACTGGCAAGCGAGCGACTGGAAAGGGATGCCCGATGCCACCCAAATCGACAAGCAGACGGTGCTGTTTGCCAAACATGACAGTGAAAACTATCTGGGGCTCGCCATTTTACTGCCCGACTGGCAGCGCAGCGGCCAGCTGTGGCAACTGACTCGCGCCCTCGGCCGACTGGGCTTTGATACTCTGCTGCTGCTCCCCTCCCCCCAACAGACCGAACTGGACCCTGCCGCCGAAAAAAAAGCGAAAAACAGCGATACATTTCGCAAACAGTTTGCCGAGCGGATCAGCAAGCTGGCGGATGCCAAGCTGCAGGAGGGGGGCTTCAAGCTGATCCTGGCGCAAGGTACCGGCGCCGCCTGGACTGCCAACCTTATCGCCAGCGAACAGTTGCCCGCCCCCGACGCGCTGGTGCTGCTCGATGGCTTCTTCCCCAATCAGCAGAGCAACCAGACCCTGGCCAAACAGGTGGCTCAGGCGGCCATCCCCACCCTGGATCTCTATCAGGAGGATGGCGGTCGCTGGCCCCTGCTGGCCGCCGAGGCCCGCAGAAGCGAGAGCCGGCGCAGCAACAAGCTCAACTATCGCCCCTACGCCCTGATGGAGCTGGAGGAGACCCCCACCCGCATTCAGGGCTGGCTCAACCATCTGGGCTGGCTCTAAACCGGCCGCTACCGTGGCGCAATAAAGCGCGCAAGCTCACATCTGCCGGATAAAGCCCAGCCATGACACAGCGGCAGGCTGGCCCTGACTGCATCCTCTTTGGCATCATGGCCTCTCGAACCTGAACAATGGCAGGAAGGCCCATGCAGCAGATTGTGTTTCTCGACAGCGATACCCTGGATGCGGGCATCACCCTGCATCACCCCGACTTCCCACACCACTGGCAGAGCTATCCCTGCACTGCCCCGGAACAGGTGGTGGAGCGGCTCAAAGATGCCAGCATCGCCATCATCAACAAAGTACGGATCGGCGCCGCCGAACTGGCCCAGCTGCCGGAGCTCAAACTCATCGCCTTGGCCGCCACCGGCAGCGACAACGTGGATCTGGAGGCGTGCCGCGCCGCCAACGTCGGGGTGTGCAACATCCGCAACTACTCGGGCCCCTCGGTGCCGGAACATGCCATGGCGCTGATGCTGGCCCTGTCGCGCAACCTCTTCTGCTGGCGCCAGTCGTTGCTGGAGGGGCGCTGGCAACAGAGCGGCCAGTTCTGCTTCTTCGACCACAACATCATGGATCTCCACGGCAAGCAGCTTGGCATCATCGGCAAGGGAACCCTGGGTCAGGCGCTCGGCGAGCGGGCCAAGGGAATGGGGATGACGGTACGTTACGCCCAGAGCCAGATCGGTGGCAGCCACGACGAAGATCGCCTGCCGCTCGACGAGCTGCTGCAAAGCTCGGATGTGATCAGCCTGCACTGCCCGCTCACCCCCTATACCCGCAACCTGATTGGCGAGCGGGAGCTGGGCTTGATGAAACCGGGCGCCCTGCTGATCAACGTCGGCCGTGGCGGTCTGGTGGATGAAGAGGCGCTGCTGCGGGCGCTGGCCAACGGCAGCCTCGGCGGTGCCGGCTTCGATGTGGCGAGCGTCGAGCCCCCGCCCCCCGACCATCCCCTGATGAAGGCGCTGCAATACCCCCACTTCATCCTCACCCCGCATGTAGCGTGGGCCAGCGAGGAGTCGATGCAGCGTCTCGCCGATCAGCTGATCGACAACATCAACGCCTTTGCCGCCGGTCGCCGCCAGCACCGGCTGGTGTAACCGCACGAGCGAGTAACCGTAAAATCGAGTGACCACACCATGCAAAACGGGACCAACAGGTCCCGTTTTGCATCTTCCGCACTCACTGCACACGCATCAATCGTCGTCATGCCATCTGTGCTTCTTATGCTTCTTGTGCTTTTTGTGGTGCTTGTGATGGTGGTCATCATCATCGTAATAGCGATCCTGACTCTGGTGGCCATCGCCGGTCTTTGCACCGATGGCCGAACCGCTCGCCCCGCCGACCCCGGCGCCGATCAGCTGACCGGTATCACCACCGACACTCTTGCCGATGGCGGCACCGCCCAGCGCCCCCACCGCGCCGCCAAGGGCCGCTTCATTCTTGTTGCCCTTGTTGGCCGTCGCAGCCCCACCGGCAGCTCCGCCCAACGCAGCCCCCACCAGCGCACCGGTATCGCCACCCAGCTCCTTGCCGATCATGGTGCCCGCCACACCACCTGCGCCGCCACCCAAAATGGTATTGAGGGTCTCGGAGGCGTGCACGGTCGTGCTGCCAGCCAGCAAGGCGCCCAGCAGTGCCAGTGCGCGAAGAGCACGCGAATTCATCTCCATGGGTACTCCTGTCAAATCTGATTAATTTCCTCTGCACTATACAAACCGGCAGGCAGCAAACCAGTGGGTGACTAGCGGCAAGTAGATTTTCACTTGAAACCCTGCAATAGGCGTCACCGGCAAGCCCGAATTCAATCTCTTGAATAACCACAAGAAATTTTTTATTTCACAGGTATGGCGTGTCCCTCGGCAGGGGTGGGAGGCTGTCGCAGCCCCACCCCAACTACTGGCGATCGGACAGCTCCTGTCACCTGCACAGGGTTGGGTGGCGCAATCTCAGCTGGGCTGGCAGTTCAGCGCGCCTCAACCCCGTTCACTGGGGAGCAACAGGATTGCCTATGTGCGAGGTGTTAACCCTCAGTTGAAAGTGTCACCACTGCATGTAAACGCCCGGAAGATAATCGGGTGGTATAGTCTATAGCTTGAACAACAGGGGATGGCTGGCCACAAGGCTGGCGCCCGGTGACTATCAAGCAAAGGAGATGTTATGAGCAGTCCGTTTATCGAGCAGATCAAAGCACGTCGTACCATCTATGCCCTGGGTGACCAGGTCTCCCATACGCAGGAGCAGCTGACGGCCCTGATCCAGGATGCCATCAGACACAGCCCCTCCTCCTTCAACTCCCAGAGCTCCCGTGCCGTCATCCTGTTTGGCGTCCAGCACCACAAGCTGTGGGATATCGTCAAAGCCGAGCTGAAAAAGATTGTGCCGCCGGAAGCCTACGCCCAGAGTGAGGCCAAGGTAGATGGCAGCTTCCGCGCAGGCTTCGGTACCGTGCTGTTCTTCGAAGACACCGACGTCATCAAGGATCTGCAGCAAAAATTCGCCCTCTACGCCGACAACTTCCCCATCTGGTCGGAACATGCCACCGGCATCGCCCAGTTTGCGGTCTGGACGACGCTGGCGCAGGAGAAGGTCGGTGCCTCCCTGCAGCACTACAACCCGCTGATCGACGAGGCGGTACGCAAGGAGTGGAACCTGCCCGCCAGCTGGTTGCTGCGCGCCCAGATGCCCTTTGGCAGCATCAAGCAACCGGCAGGAGAGAAGACCTTTATCGACGACGCCACCCGTTTCCGCGTCTTCAAATAACAGTCAGATAGCAAAACGCCCCCGCATCTCGGGGGCGTTTTTATTGCAACATAGAGTGCAGATAGCGATGGTTCATACTGCAATCTGCGGTCGTAATACGCTCTATCCACCACTCAGGTGAGCAGCATCACCAGCAGGGATTCGCCTTCCCCCAACTCAATCTTCACCTCGCACCAGTCGCGGATCACCGCCACCACCGCCGGATTGAGCGGCGCATCGCCCCCTACCTCAACCACGGTGCAACCTGCACGTAGGGCGCTCTCGATACCGGCCGGGGCATCCTCGAACACCAAGCAACGATCGGGCGAGACGCCAAGCCGTTCAGCCCCCAGCAGATAGGGCTCGGGATCGGGCTTGCCATTGATCACAGCTTCGGCCCCCACGAGCACAGCCGGCAGCGGCAAACCGGCACAATTCAGGCGGTGACGGGCAACCTGCTCACTGGCGGAGGTCACGATGGCCCAAAGCTCTGGCGGCAAGTGGCGCAGCAACTCGCCAGCTCCTGCGATGGCGTCGCCGCCGGTATGCAGCATCTCCAGCTCGTCGAGCCGCGCCTCCTCCCGCTCCACATCCAGCTGCGGGGCCAACGCCCGGATCACCTCACGTGAGCGCATACCGTGGCACATAGCCAACACCGGCTCTGGGGCAAGCTGATGATGCTGGCACCAGAACCGCCACACCTTCTCCACATCGCCGGTCGAGCAGACCAGGGTGCCATCCATATCGAGCAGCAGGGCGGATACCGACAGGGTGATCGTGTTCATGCCAGCACTCATACAGGCACCCCGGCCAGCTCGGGCAGAGAGCCAGAGAGCGCATCGGCAAAGGCCTGCTGCTGGGCGGCACGCTCATAACAGGCGAGTGCCTGCTCGGTACTGCCAGCCCACACTTGCAAGGGGCCGACCACAAAACCCTGTTGCAGCAGGCTGGCGAGCAGCTCCCCCGTCTCCGGGGCCGCCAATGGCTGGGCCAGCACCAGCGTGCCCTTGATCAAAAAAAGATAACGTTGGGTAGACATGATATGGCTCCTTGTTCCGGTTCAGAGGAGGGCGATTCCCCCCTTGCCGAGCCATTAGAACAAGGCGATTAGATAATTTATAATCAATAAATCGCCACTTTGGATAACCAATTGGAATGAAATTCGACTTGAGGCAACTGCAGGCGTTTGTGACGCTGGCCGACACCGCCAACTACGGGGAAGCGGCCAATCGCCTCTTTATTACCCAGCCCGCCCTCACCAAGCAGATCCAGGGATTGGAGCAGACCCTCGGCAGCACCCTGTTCAATCGCGGCCGCCACGGCGCCGAACTGACTGCCGTCGGTGCCCAGCTATTGACCCAGGCGAGTGCGCTGGTCGAACACGGGCGGGAGTTCGAGAGCCATGCGCTGGCGGTAGCGAGCGGGGTAGCCGGTCGGCTCAAGATTGGCTTTGGTTTGTCGAGCTTTGCGCTGGCCCCCTCGCTGGTCGCCCGCTTCAAGCAGCAGGTGCCTGATGTGATGGTGCATCTGCAGGACATGCCCTCTGCCATCCAGCAGGAGCAGCTGCTCTCCGGCCAGTTGCAGCTTGGCTTTATGCGCAGACCTCAGATGCCCCAGTTGCAGGAGCACAGACTGCTGATCGACCGGCTGGTGCTGGCGGTGCCAACCCGGATGACCTTGCCAGATCCGGCTGCGTTTGATCTCCAGCAGGCATTGACCAGCCAGCCGCTGCTGCAGATGGTGGGCCATCGCTGCCCCGGCCTCAGCCAGCAGATCGCCAGCTTTCTCGGCGCCAACCGGCTGACCGGCATGGTCCAGGAGGCCGAGGATATCCAGACGCTGGTGGCGTTGGTCGCGGCTGGCATAGGCAACGCCATCCTGCCACGCAGCGTCAGCTTTATCGCAGGGCCCGATGTCACCCTCTATCCCCTCTCAGGCCCCAGCTCCGAGTGGGAGGTCAGCATGGTATGGAATCCGGACTTTGCCGACCCCATCCGGGATCACTTCGTCAGGCAGGTGATCGCCAGCTATCCCCTGCCGGTGTCGGCCACGCCAGAACGCTGAAACCAACGCTCGCTGGTGGCTAACACCGTGACCAGTCAAAAAACAGTGCGCCCCCATCAAGGGGGCGCATGCAGGACAAAAGCGGCAATGCGGCTCAACAGCTGGCGCAGTGACTACGGTTTTTACCCGACCCCTTGGCGCAATAAAGCGCCGCATCGGCCGCGGCCAGCAACGCCCCTTCTCCCTCCAGCAGTTGCTCTGCCGTGTAGGTGGCAATGCCAATGCTGGCGCTAAGCTGAATATTATTTGCCACCACGATGTCGAGATCGTTGATGGCCTGGCGGATCTCCTCTCCAATCCGCTGAGCCGCATCTCGATCGGTATTGCCGAGGATCAGGGCAAACTCGTCACCACCAAAACGGCAGGGCAGATCCGCCGGACGCTGGCAAAAGGATTGCAGAAGATGGCCCACCAGCTGGAGGGAGCCATCCCCCATCTGATGACCAAGATGGTCATTGCACGCCTTGAAGTTATCCAGATCCAGCATGATGAGGGAGAGCGGGGTATGTTCACGCATGCTGCGCCGCCACTCGTTATGCAAAAAGCTGTTGAACAGCCGCCGATTGGCCAGTCCGGTCAGAGGATCATGTTGGGAGAGGCTGGCAACTTCCAGCTCCAGCAGCTTGCGCTCGGTGATATTGATATGGGCGATGGAAAAATACTCGGCATCAAGCCCGGGTACCGGCGCTACTCGCATCATAAACCAGCGCTGGGTGTCGGGGCTGTGGCAGGGGTATTCCAGATAGAACTTCTCCTGCTGATGACGGATAACCCGGAGGATCCCCTCCACAGCAGCCAATCCCGAGGGCTCGGATTCAGCGTCACAAGCCCCCATATAATTGACCCCAATCCAGTTATATCCCTTGGGCATGCCGTTTTGCTCGGCAAACAGATCCCAGGCGAGATTGGTGTAATGGATCACGCCATCCCGATCTATCACCGATATCTGGTCTTCCAGTGAATCCAGCAATGCAACCAGATCCTGAGCTCGCTCGGCAAAGCGACGCATCCCCCCCGGCATGTTATCAATCATGGTGGCCATCCTGTGGCAAAAGTGGCGTCTCGCCAGCTATTAACAATTAGGTCAGCAGGTAGAGTAAAGCACCCCGTTCCCACTTAGCCAACTGAGACCAAATTTCACCATCGAACATCATCCGGCAAGGTT
The DNA here is from genome assembly GCF_001728955.1 of Aeromonas sp. DNP9. Taxonomy (NCBI): domain Bacteria; kingdom Pseudomonadati; phylum Pseudomonadota; class Gammaproteobacteria; order Aeromonadales; family Aeromonadaceae; genus Aeromonas; species Aeromonas sp. DNP9. The sequence continues at coordinate 203,246 of NZ_LYSQ01000002.1, forward strand.
TCAGGCCAGCTGGGACACCTTGATGATCTCGGCGATGCGACCCAGCATCCGCAGTGAGGTGTGATGCTCGGTGGCATCTGCGGCGGCGCAGGCATCCTCCAGAATGGTGATGGCGTAGTCGCGATCGTGACCATCCCGCGCTGCCGCCTGAATGGCCCAGCTGGTGCTCACCCCGCACAGATAGAGGTGGTCGATGTGATTGGCCCGCAGCGCAGGCTCCAGCGCCGTGCCATAGAAGGGGCTGACCCTGGGCTTGGCCAGCACCAGATCACCGGGTTGCACATCCAGATCCGGGTGAAAGTCGGTGCCCGGGTCGGTAAGCGACAGCGCGCCGAACTGGTGAGCACGACCAAACATGGGAGACCCCTTGGGTTGCAGCTGATAGCCGCCGTCAAAGCCCACCTTGATCAGCACCACCAGCCAGTCGTTGGCGCGGGCATGGGCCAGCGCCTGATTGGCATGCGCGATGGCATCCTGCTCCAGCACATGGGCTGCGGAGGCGGCAATGCGCCCGTCGGGATGGGCAATATCGTTGATAAAATCGATCACCAGCAGTGCCTTGTTCATCACCTTTGCTCCTTCGCGCATTCAGCCCGTGCTATCTGGTTCCGACCTGTCAAACCAGCCCCAGTGCATAGCGCAGCGCCATCTCCTTCAATGGGCCCGCCTTGTCCGCCAGATTGAGGGCCAGATTGCGGGCCAGCTTGAGGGGGCCAATCTCGTTGCTGAACACCCCGTAGAAGAGATCCATTCCCGACTGCATCAGCAGGTTGTCGGGGCGACGGCGTCGCTCGTAACGCTCGGCCAGCTCCAGCTGATGCCAGTCGGCGCCAGCTCCTTGCAGCAGATCAGCCCAGCAGGCCACATCCTTGAAGCCAAGGTTGACCCCCTGCCCCGCCAGCGGGTTGATGGTGTGGGCAGCATCGCCAAGCAACACCACCCGACCGGCGTGATAGTCGTTGGCGTGGCGGCGCACCAGCGGGAAGCTCCCCTTGCCGGTGACGGTGAACCCGCCGAGCCGACTCGGGAAGTGGCGGCGCACTTCGGCGGCGAGCGCCTCGTTGCTCATGGCTGCCAGCGCCCGGATCCGGGCCGGGCTGTCATACCACACCAGAGAGCCGTGCTGACCTAGTAGTGGCAGGAAGGCGCGCGGGCCACTCGGGGTGAACTGCTGCCAGGTGATATCTTCCTGCGCAAAGTCGGTGTCGATATTGATCAGCATGCAGTGCTGGCGGTACTCGAAGCGCGATACGCCGATACCCGCCAGCTTGCGGGTGTGAGATTCAGCACCATCGCAAGCCAGCACCCAGCGGGCCGCCAGCTCGGTGCCGTCGTCCAGAGTCAGCACAGCTTCATCCGCACTCTGGCGCAGGCTGGTCACCGCCGCCGGGGTGTGGGTCTGGATGGTGGGAAAATCCTCCATCCGTTTGAGCAGGGCCAGCTGCACCAGCCGGTTTTCGATGATGTAGCCGAGCTGGGGCAGACCGAGATCGGCGGCATTGAAGCGGGTGGCAAAGCCGTCCAGCTCCCAGGTCTCCAGCCGGCGATAGGGGCAGAGCCTCATCTGCTGCAGATGGTGCCAGGCACCGGCCTGCTCCAGCAGCGCCACCGAGGCCTGACTGATGGCGGAGACCCGCAGATCCAGCGGCTGCGACCGTGCGTAATGCTCCGGCAGTTGGGTCTCGATGACCCTCACCGAGAGGCCCTGAGCCGCCAGCAGACAGGCGGTGGCGGCGCCCACCATGCCGGCGCCGACGATGGCGATATCACACTGTTCCATACATTTATTCCTGAAAGGGTGCGTCCGGCGACAGCGCCCGGACGTGAACCGGATGGCAGCATGATAGCGCAAGGGCGGCTGATAAACAGTGAGACAAACGGGGAATTGCTGCGTCAAATCAAGGAGAAAGCTTATTGAGCTTGCTGGCAACAGGTATCGGGTGAGCACCATTGCCAGCTGGATATTAGCTAGGCAGTATCCAGATTGCGGAGTAAAATGCGCGGTCCTTTGACCATGCCGATTTCAAAACAAGTCAAGAGAAGCAATGAGCAAGAAACTTCACATTAAAACCTGGGGTTGCCAGATGAACGAGTATGACTCGTCCAAAATGGCCGACCTGTTGGATGCCAGCAATGGCTACACCCTTACCGAAGAGCCCGAAGAGGCAGATGTCTTGCTGCTGAATACCTGCTCCATCCGCGAAAAGGCGCAGGAGAAGGTGTTCCACCAGCTGGGACGCTGGAAAAAGCTCAAGGCCAACAAGCCCGGTCTGGTGATCGGCGTGGGTGGCTGCGTTGCCTCTCAGGAGGGCGATGCCATCCGCCAGCGCGCTCCCTATGTCGATATCGTGTTCGGCCCGCAGACCCTGCATCGCCTGCCTGCCATGATCAAGGAAGTTCAAGAGGGCCGTGGTGCCCAGGTTGATATCGCCTTCCCCGAGATCGAAAAATTCGACAGCCTGCCCGAACCGCGCGCCGAAGGGGCTACCGCGTTCGTCTCCATCATGGAAGGCTGCTCCAAATACTGTACTTACTGCGTGGTGCCCTACACCCGCGGTGAAGAGGTGAGCCGACCGCTGGACGACGTGCTCTACGAAATCGCCCAGCTCGCCCAGCAGGGCGTGCGCGAAGTGAACCTGCTCGGTCAGAACGTCAACGCTTACCGCGGCCCGACCTTTGATGGCGGCATCTGCACCTTCGCCGAGCTGCTGCGTCTGGTGGCCGCCATCGACGGTATCGATCGCATTCGCTACACCACCAGCCACCCGATCGAGTTCACCGACGACATCATCGAAGTCTACAAAGACACCCCGGAAGTGGTCAGCTTCCTGCACCTGCCGGTACAGAGCGGCTCCGACCGTATCCTGACCATGATGAAGCGCCCGCACACCATCCTGGAGTACAAATCCAAGATCCGTCGCCTGCGTGCCGCCCGTCCCGACATCACCATCAGCTCCGACTTCATCGTTGGCTTCCCGAACGAGACGGACGAAGACTTTGAAGCGACCATGAAGCTGATCGAGGATGTGGGTTTCGACATGAGCTTCAGCTTCATCTTCAGTCCGCGCCCGGGCACCCCGGCCGCCGACATGCCCGACGATGTCGACATGGAAGTGAAGAAAGCTCGTCTGGCCCGCCTGCAGCACGTCATCAACAACCAGGCGATGCAGATTGGCCGTGCCATGCTGGGCACCACCCAGCGCATCCTGGTGGAAGGGCCCTCCAAGCTCGACCCGATGCAGCTGTGTGGTCGCACCGAGAACAACCGGGTGGTCAACTTCGAAGGCCAGCACACCCTGATCGGCGGCTTTGCCGACGTGGAGATCACCGAGGTACGTCCCAACTCCCTGCGCGGCAAGTTCATCCGCGGCGAGAGCGAGATGAACCTGCGGATCGCCACCGCCCCGAGCGAAATCCTGGCCCGTCGCCCGGATAACGTACCGGACGAACTCGGAGTAGCCGCGTTTACCCCCGCCCAGAGCGAAATCCCGGTTAAATCCAACCGCCCGGATAACGTACCGGACGAGCTGGGCGTGGCCGCCTTCACTCCCCATTAATCCCCTCCTCCCCATTCGCCCGGCGGATGGGGAGCGCCTTGAGACGAGGATATTTTGAGCCGACACATCTCGACCCTGAATCTGCATCTGGAGCCCGCCGACAACCAGCGCCTTGCCAGCCTGTGCGGCCCCTTCGATGACAACATCAAGCAGCTGGAGCGCCGCCTCGGCGTCGAGATCAGCTACCGTGACAGCCACTTCCAGTTGGTGGGCAAACCGGCCCAGCTGGATGCCGCCGCCGTCATCCTCAAGCACCTCTATGTGGAAACCCAGCCCCTCAAGGGTGGCAAGGTGACCGATATCACTCCCGACATGGTCCATCTGGCCATTCAGGAGTCGCGGGTGCTGGAGCAGGATGACGAACCGGCGCCGAGCATCCCCTATGGCAAGGAGGTGACGGTCAAGACCAAGCGCGGTCTCATCAAGCCACGCAGCCCAAATCAGGCCCAGTACATCGCCAATATCGTGCGCCACGATATCTGCTTCGGCATAGGCCCGGCCGGTACCGGCAAGACCTATCTGGCGGTCGCAGCGGCGGTGGATGCGCTGGAGCGTCAGGAAATTCGCCGCATTCTGCTGACTCGTCCGGCGGTGGAAGCGGGTGAGAAGCTCGGCTTCCTGCCCGGGGATCTCTCCCAGAAGGTGGATCCTTACCTGCGCCCCCTCTACGACGCCCTGTTCGAGATGCTGGGCTTTGAGCGGGTCGAGAAGCTGATGGAACGCAACATCATCGAGGTGGCGCCGCTCGCCTATATGCGCGGAAGAACCCTCAATGACGCCTTTATCATTCTCGATGAGGCCCAGAACACCACCACCGAGCAGATGAAGATGTTCCTCACCCGCATCGGCTTCAACTCCAAGGCAGTGGTCACCGGTGACATCACCCAGGTAGACCTGCCGCGCAACGCCAAATCCGGCCTGCGCCACGCGCTGGAAGTGCTGCCAGGGGTCGATGGTCTGTCGTTCAACTTCTTCGAGTCCAAAGACGTGGTGCGCCACCCGGTGGTGGCCCGTATCGTGCAGGCCTATGAGGCGTTCGACGCCAAACAGGCCGCCGAGAAGGTGGCCGGCCAAACAAACTCCAGCAAAGAGAGCGAGCAATGAGCGTAACCCTGGACCTGCAGCTGGCCAGTGCCAGCACTGACGGCCTGCCCACCGAAGCCCAGTTGCAAGGCTGGCTCGACGGCACCATTCTCGGCTTCCAGCAGGAGGCAGAAGTGACGGTGCGCATCGTCGACGAGGCGGAGAGCAACGAGCTCAACCTCACCTATCGCGGCAAGGACAAGCCCACCAACGTGCTCTCCTTCCCGTTCGAGGCGCCGCCCGGTCTGGAGCTGCCGCTGCTCGGCGATCTGGTGATCTGCCGTCAGGTGGTGGAGCGCGAGGCACAGGAGCAGGGCAAGCCCCTGATGGCACACTGGGCCCACATGGTTGTGCACGGCAGTCTGCATCTGCTAGGTTATGACCATATCGAGGATGAGGAAGCCGAAGAGATGGAAGCGCTTGAGCGCGACATCATGCAGGAGCTCGGTTTTGCCGATCCTTATCTGAACGACGAAGAGTAAAGAACCGGATGGTCATCGTCTTGAAACAGCAGATGGCCATCCTTATATAACCCGAACTATTTCAAGTGTGTTCATACGAGTAACCAAGAGAGAAAATGACCGACGATCACCCTAGTACCGGCTCGCCGAAGAAAACCTGGCTCGACAAACTCAGCCAACTCTTCCAGGGCGAGCCAAAAGACCGCAATGATTTGGTAGACGTGATAGCCGATGCCGAAGAGCGCGACCTCATCGATCAGGACACCAAGGACATGATCGAGGGGGTGCTGGAGATCGCCGATCTTCGCGTGCGCGATATCATGATCCCCCGCTCCCAGATGGTGACCATCGAGAAGTCCCAGCCGGTGGATGCGATCCTGCCGGTGATCATCGAGTCCGGCCACTCCCGCTTCCCGGTGATCAACGAGGACAAGGATCATGTGGAGGGCATTCTGCTCGCCAAGGATCTGCTCCCCTTCGGGTTTGGCGGCCATCACGCCAGCGAGCCGCTGCAGCTCGAGAAAATCTTGCGCCCCACGGTGATCGTGCCGGAAAGCAAACGGGTTGACCGTCTGCTCAAGGAATTCCGTGAAGAGCGCTACCACATGGCCATCGTGGTCGACGAATTTGGTGGCGTCTCCGGTCTGGTGACCATCGAAGACATACTGGAACTGATCGTTGGCGAGATCGACGACGAGTTTGACGACATCGAGGATGAGCCGGACGAAATCCGCCGTCTCAGCAAGCGGGTCTTCTCCATCAGCGCCCTGACCGAGATCGAGGATTTCAACGACTTCTTCGGCACCAAATTCAGCGATGAAGAGGTGGATACGGTGGGTGGTCTGGTAATGCACGCCTTCAGCCACCTGCCAAAGAAGGGCGAGGAGATCGAGCTGGACGGCTACCTGTTCAAGGTGATGCATGCCGACCGGCGCCGTCTGCAGCAACTGCAGGTGAAGATCCCCGAGCACCACGCGGCGGCGCAATCCGAGCCGCAATAAGCAGATCCGCTCGATGTGTGAAACAACGCCCCGACCTCGGGGCGTTGTGCTCTCTGCCACCGGCATCGAGGCTCGCCGTTGCCCCGCTTACAGGTTAAGATACCGGCCATTCGACCCCAGTTGCACACCAAGACGAGCACCATCGCCCGTGAGATTATCCCCTGTTACTTCCAAAATTCTGTTAAGCCTCAGTGCATTGGCCTCTGGTGCCATCGCAGTGCTGGCCTTCTCCCCCTTCGGCTACTGGCCGCTGGTGATCCCCTCCCTGCTTGGCCTCTACGCCCTGCTGGACAAAGCAACGCCGAAACAGGCCGCCTGGCGCGGTTTTGGCTACGCCATGGGACTCTTTTTGCCGGGGCTGTGGTGGATCCATGTCAGCATGACCGAGTTTGGCGGCATCCCGCTGCCGGTCGCTTTTGTGCTGCTGGCCGGGCTCTCCGCCTATCTGGCCCTCTACCCGACGCTCGCCAGCTGGGTCTTTGCCCGCTTCTTTGGCGGCCGTCACTGGAGCCGCTGGCTGCTCGCCTTCCCGGCACTCTGGCTGCTGGCCGACTGGCTGCGCGGCTGGGTGATGACCGGATTCCCATGGCTCTGGTTTGGTTACAGCCAAATTGATGGCCCCCTCAAAGGCTTTGCCCCGATTCTTGGGGTACAGGGCATCACGCTGGCGCTGCTGCTCGGCACCTCAGCCATCTGGCTGGTGTGGAAATCCCGTTCCCCACTCTGGCTGGCGGTGCCCGCCCTGCTGGTTGCCAGCGCCCACGGCCTGATGCAACTCAACTGGGTGACCCGTGGCGAGCCGGTCAAGGTGGCGCTGGTGCAGGGCAATATTGCCCAGTCCCTCAAGTGGGATCCGGAGGCACTGGCCCCCACGGTGCGCACCTATCAGGACTTGAGCCGCGAGAATCAGGATGCCGACATCATCATCTGGCCCGAGTCGGCGATCCCGGCTATCGAGAAGGCGATGGGCCCCTATCTGGAGAATCTGGACAAGGCGATGAAGGTGAACGATACCGGCCTGCTGGCGGGGATCATCCACTACGACGAGCAGCAACAGCGTTTCTACAATACCGTGCTCGGCATGGGGGTGCAGGATGCGGATGGCAAGGAGTCCTACTTCTACAACCACTCCAACCGCTACAACAAGTACCACCTGCTGCCCATCGGCGAATTCGTGCCGTTTGAAGATCTGCTGCGCCCCATCGCCCCCTTCTTCAACCTGCCGATGTCCTCCTTCAGCCGGGGTGACGAAGTGCAGCCAAACCTGATCGCCAAGGGGCTCAAGTTTGCCGCCGCCATCTGCTACGAGATCATCTTCCCGGAGGAGGTGCGCCGCAACGTCAATGCTGATACCGACTTCCTGCTGACCGTCTCCAACGATGCCTGGTTCGGCACCAGCATCGGCCCGTGGCAACATATGGAGATCGCCCGGATGCGCGCGCTGGAGCTGGCTCGTCCGCTGCTGCGCGACACCAACACCGGCATCACCATCGTGACCGAAATCGACGGCAGCATCATCGGCCAAATCCCGCAGTTTGAAGCGGGCGTGCTGCGCAGCGAGGTACGTCCCGCCCACGGCGAGACCCCCTACCTGCGCTTTGGCAGCTGGCCTCTCTACGGCCTGACCGTGCTGCTGCTGGGTCTGGCGCTGGCGCTGCGCCCCAAGGCCCACCCCTGGGCCCGCGAGCTGTAATGGCCATCAGCCATCCCTGATAAACAACGAGGCGCCCGCAGGCGCCTCATTTTTACGACAACTTATCACGCATCTTTTTGCAGGCAGCAAATCACATAGCCGTAACTGCCCAGATATTGGCGGTGGATGGCCACTTCCCGGCTCAAGTCCTGCCATGCAGCACTCTCCCCCAGCTCGTCTCGATAGCGCACCAGATTGACCTCGATAGGGTCCAGATAGTTGTTCCAGGCGCTCATCGGCAACGGAGTGTGTGACAGGCAGCGATAGCCTGCCGCTTGTATCGTCTCAAGCAGGCCCGCCAGCGTCTGCATGGCGGGATAATCCTGCTGCCAGAATGCCAACGCCTCCTCGGGCGGGTTATCGGTCAGCCAGACCGCATCACTGAGCACGATGCAAGCCTGCGGGCTCGCGAGCAGCGGACGCCACGCCTTCAGCGCATTGGCAACCCCCATCACGTAAGCGCTCCCCTCTGCCCAGATGAGGTCGGCCGGGGCCAGATCGTCCGGCAGTGCCGCCATGTTGGCGCAGAGGGTGGAGACATGCTCAAAGCCTGCTGCACGGGCGGAGTGCGCCACGGCGGCCAGTGCCTCCTCTTCCAGATCGATGGCTACGATGGCGGCATCGGTCACCTGAGCCAGCGCCATGGTCGAGGCACCGCGCCCGCAACCCATGTCGAGGATCCGGCGCGGCCGGATGGGCAAGGCGGCAAACTGCTGCTGGGTGAAGGCGCGATCCCCCGGCCCCCAGTAACTCATGCCATCCAGCAGCTGGATAAAGTCCTTGATGTAACGATCATGTTCATTCATGTCTTTGCTCAACCATTGCAAGTGGTAGCGATCTTTCTCGCTAAAACCCTGTTTCATCACCCACGCGAAGTAGGCCTCCGGTGCCTCGCGCTGCAGTTGCAGCTGCCAGGCCTTGAATTCCTCACCGGAGCGCGGACGCAACCCTGCCAGATCCGCCAACAGATCCCGGGCGCGCTGCATCCGCGCCAGCTCCTGATCGAGCTCCCTGACACGGGCCTGCAATGCCGCCTGATCTATCTCGCCAGCCAGACAGGCGAGGCACTGCTTGAGGCTGAGACCACCCGCCTGCAGGGCCTGCACCATCTGCAGTCGCTGCAGATCCCCCTCGTCATAGTGGCGATAGCCGTTGGCGGCCCGGGTGCCAGCAATCACCCCCAGCTTCTCGTAATAGAGCAGGGTGGAGCGGGCGAGGCCGCAGCGGCGGGCCAGTTCGGATATTTTCATGGCAATCACTCACGGTGCGGGCCCTCAGGTGACCCGATAGAGACGAGCTTAAACTGTAAAGCTATAGACAGGTCAACGCCCTTTTCCAGAGATCCGCCAACAAAAACGGCCACCCGAGGGTGGCCGTTGTCAGCGCTATCTGTGATAAAGCGGCGATAGAGCAGCGATGCTACCGGCTCAGAGACCGGCTGCCTCCAGATGCTCCACCAGCAGCTGCACGCTGCGGTTGCCGCGCCACTCGTTGACATCGAGCCGGTAGACAAGCCGCACCCGCTTGACCGAGGCATCGGGCCAGCGCTTGAGATCGACCCCAAAGGCGATGGCATCCACCGCGTGACCAGAATCGGTTGTCAGCATCATCTTGAGGTGCTTCTCCCCCACCAGCCGCTGCTGCACCAGCACGAACTCGCCGTCAAACAGCGGCTCGGGGAAGGCCTGACCCCAGGGGCCGGAGGCGCGAATCAGCTCCGCCAGCTCGATATTGAGTTCGTCCGACAGCAGCTCGCCATCGGTGAGCAGCACCCCGGTCAAGAGCTCGGGGGTCACCAGCTCGCTGATGACCGCCTCAAACGCCCGACCGAACGCCTCGATATTGGCCTTGGGCAGGGTCAACCCTGCCGCCATGGCATGGCCGCCAAACTTGCCCATCAGGCCCGGATGGCGGGTGTCGAGCAGTTCCAGCGCATCGCGCAGGTGCACGCCGGGGATAGAGCGGCCGGAGCCCTTGAGCTCGGTCTCGCTGCTCTCGGCAAACGCGATGACAGGGCGGTAGTACTTCTCCTTCACCTTGGAGGCCACCAGCCCCACCACCCCCTGATGCCACTCGTCCCGGTGCAGCACTATACCCGACGGCACCTCGCCATCGCGAAAACGGATCTGCTCCAGAGTGGCGAGGGCCTCCTGCTGCATCCCCTGCTCGATCTCCTTGCGCTCCTGATTGAGGCTGTCCATCTCGGCCGCAAGCTGGCGCGCCAGATTGAGATCATCGCAGAGCAGACAGGCGACCCCGAGGGACATGTCATCGAGGCGCCCTACCGCATTGAGGCGTGGCCCCAGCGCAAAACCGAGGTCGGCGGCGGTGAGGCGGCGACCATCGCGGCCCGACACATCCACCAGCGCCTGAATGCCGGGGCGACAGCGCCCGGCCCGGATCCGCTGCAAGCCCTGATGGACCAGGATGCGGTTGTTGCCATCGAGCGCCACCACGTCGGCGACCGTGCCGAGGGCCACCAGGTCGAGGTAATCCGCCACATTGGGGGCTCGCAACCCTTGCCGTTCGTACCAGCCGAGCTGACGCAGATGGGTGTTGAGGGCCGCCATCAGGTAGAAGGCCACCCCCACCCCGGCCAGCGACTTGGAGGGGAAGTTGCAACCGCGCTGGTTCGGGTTGACGATGGCATCGGCGTCAGGCAGCTCCTGACCCGGCAAATGGTGATCGGTAACCAGTACCTGCATGCCGGCCGCCTTGGCAGCCGCCACCCCGGCGATGCTGGAGATGCCGTTATCCACCGTGATCAGAAACTCGGCGCCGCGCGCCACCGCCAGCTCGACAATTTCGGGGGTGAGGCCGTAGCCAAACTCGAAGCGGTTGGGCACCAGAAAATCGATGTGGCGCCCCCCCATGGCGCGCAGGGCCAGTACACACAGCGCCGAACTGGTGGCACCATCGCAGTCGAAGTCGCCGACAATCAGAATCCGTTTCTGGACAATCAGGGCATCCGCCAGCAGCGGCACCGCCTGCTCCATCCCATAGAGGCGCTGGGGCGGCAACAGCTGGCTGGCGCTGCGCTCCAGCAGGGCGGGATCCTCTACGCCACGGCTGGCGAAGATTTGGCGAAGCAGGGGATGCAGGGTGGCAGGCAGATGGGAATCATCAACTCGCGGACGACGACGGATTTGCAGAGGCATCAAAATTATCCAGTATCTTGAGCAGCTGTTCGGGGCTCTGATACCCGCGCACCAGATCCCCGTCGGAGGAGACCCAGGCCGGCAGTACCTTGACCCCCAACCATTGGCTCAGGCCAATATTTTGGATAAGGGTCTCACTACAAGCCGTTTGAGGCAAATAGGCTTTTAACGGATCATTTTGCAGCAGGGGATCGCTGCACCAGTCGGCGGCCCGTTCGGCGTGATCAATCACCGGATAGAGTGCCACGCTCACCCCGGATGCCTGCAGCCGTTTCAACGTAGTAGAAAGCTTATGGCGTGCTGCGTCTCGCTCGCCGAGAAACAGCGCGACCCGGTGACGCTCATCCCGGGCCTTGAGCACGATGGGGGCATGGGCCACCTGTGCCAAGCCAAGTCGGCGCTGCTCGCGCATACCCGAGATGGTCAGGTTCTTCATGTCGCGGGTCATATCCAGCATGACCCCCTGCACCACATAATCCCCTTTGGCATCGCTGTAGAGCACCCCCTGCGAGGTGCCCAGCATATACAACCCTGCGATCGGGGTCGGTTCAACCAGATAGACGGGGACCCCCAGCCGGGCCGTGATGGTCTGTTTCAAGGCTTGGGTATCCATCCCCGCTCTGGCAGCAAATGTGCACAAAAGCATCATTCCCAGTAGTAAATACTTCACTTGTTTACTCACGTGGTATGAATGAATCGACCCAGCAAACTACAGCAGCACAGCTCATCATTCAATCAACTACTTATTAAAAAATTAATATCGCTTTGTACCAAAAAAATGGTTCCCCCCGATTGCCAAGGACTCATAACGCCCGCAAGCTAGTCAGGACGACAGGAATAACGCGGCTTAGCCTCTGTTTTTCCTGACAAGAGTTCGCCCTGTGGCAAGGGTAATCAACGCGCTATCTTGTTTAATTTCGGAGGAAATAATGAGTCTGATTCAAGAGTTCAAAGCCTTTGCCGCCCGCGGCAACGTCATCGATATGGCGGTCGGTATCATCATTGGTGCCGCCTTCGGCAAAATTGTCTCCTCTTTTGTCGGTGACGTAATCATGCCGCCCATCGGCCTGATCCTGGGCGGCGTGGACTTCAGCGACCTGGCGGTCACCCTGAAGGCCGCAGAAGGTGCAACACCCGCCGTGGTCATCGCCTATGGCAAGTTCATCCAGACCATCATCGACTTTCTGATCATCTCTTTTGCCATCTTCATGGGACTGAAGGCCATCAACACCCTGAAGAAGAAGCAGGAAGAGGAAGCCGCCGCCCCGGCAGGCCCGACCAAGGATCAGGAGCTGCTGACCGAGATCCGTGATCTGCTGAAATCCCAGCAAGGGAAATAAGCGCCATCTCCTGTCGTGTAGAGATAAAAAAACCGCCTGCTGGCGGTTTTTTGTTTTTGAAAGGCCAACAACTCAGGCTCTGGGGTGGTGCTCACCGTGCAGCGCCTTGAGTCGCTCGTTGGCCACATGGGTGTAGATCTGGGTGGTGGAGAGATCCGCGTGACCCAGCAGCATCTGCACAACCCGCAAGTCTGCGCCGTGGTTGAGCAGATGGGTGGCGAAGGCGTGGCGCAAGGTATGGGGGGACAGCTCACCGTTGATCCCGGCCCGCAGGGCATAGAGCTTGATGCGATGCCAGAAGGTCTGGCGGGTCATCATACGGGCCTGCTTGGAGGGAAACACCACATCCGAGCTGGTGCCCCCCAGCAGTAGGGTACGGGCCTCCCGGTAGTAACGCTCCAGCCAGTGCATCGCCTCCTCGCCCATCGGCACCAACCGCTCCTTGTTGCCCTTGCCCACCACCCGCACCAAGCCTTGACGCAAGCTGACATGCTCGGCAGTGAGCCCCACCAGCTCGGAAACCCGCAGCCCGGTGGCGTAGAGCAGCTCCAGCATCGCCTTGTCCCGCAGCTCCAGCGGATCATCCACCAGCGGTGCACGCAAGAGCGCGTCCACTTCGGCTTCACTCAGATCGGCTGGCAGCTTCTTGGGCAACTTGGGCCCCTCCAGCAGCACGGTCGGATCATCGCTGCGCAGCTTCTCGCGGTTAAGGTACTGGTAAAAGCGGCGCAGGGCCGACAGGAAGCGGGCGGTGCTGCTTGCCGCAAACTGGTGATCGACCCGCCAGGCGAGGTAGTGCTGGATCTCGTCCATCCCTGCCAGCAGCAGCGAGCTCCCCTGCTCGTCGAGCCAGAGGGAAAACTTTTCCAGATCGCTGCGATAGGAGCTGACCGTGTTGTCAGACAATCCCCGCTCCAGCCAGAGGGCATCGAGGAAGGGTTCAATCAGGGGATGGGGGTCGGGTTTACTCATGGTGCGCTGCAATCAGGGGAAAGATGGCCCATTGTAACGCGCCAACTCCTTGGAAAGACAAGGCACTTTCATTGGAAAGGTAAGGCTCGTTTGCCACGCCCCTTGTCGGGCGGTGAAGGTCGAATGGCAATCTGCTAGACTGGCGCCCTCCCCTTACGTTACCCATCGTGTTGCCAACATGGCGCAGCCCACACGAGCATGCGAGAACGCGCCAAAGCACGCGAGAAAGCGCCAACAGAGAGAAGAGCGATGAAGATTGGTCTGTTTTACGGTTCCACCACCTGCTACACCGAGATGGCTGCCGAGAAGATCCGCGCCCTCATCGGCCCCGAGCTGGTGGATATTCACAATATCAAGGATGTCTCCCTGCGCCTGATGGAGGATTACGAGATCCTGATCCTCGGCATCTCCACCTGGGATTTTGGCGAACTGCAGGAGGACTGGGAGTCCCGCTGGGAAGATATCACCGATCTCCATCTGGAGGGACGCATCGTCGCCCTGTTTGGCCTCGGCGATCAGCTCGGTTATGGCGAATGGTTCCAGGACGCCCTCGGCATGCTGCACGATCAGCTGGTGCCAAAAGGGGTCAAGCTGGTGGGCTACTGGCCCAACGAAGGGTACGAATTCGATGCCTCCAAGGCACTGATCGACGATGGCCGTCACTTCGTTGGGCTGGCGCTGGACGATGCCAATCAGTATGACCAGACCGATCCGCGCATCGAGCAGTGGGTCGAACAGATCCTGAGCGAAATCCACGCCCTGCTCTGATCTTTCCCACGTTTTGGCAAAACGACTCTGAGCGCCTGGCCCTGGCCGCCGGGCGCAGTTATCGTGCCGATTTTCTCAATCGGTATCATCGCATGACGCTATAGCGACTTTTTTGTGCTGGTCTGCAACAATGGACTCGACATCCCATAACAATCAGAGCCGGATGTCGGAAGCAAACGGACAGACCAGAAAAGGATATTCTATGACCCCATTCTCCCTGTTGGCCCCCGCCATCGCCCGTGACGTGCTCGATCACGCGCTGGCGCTGGGTGCCGATTTCGCCGAGCTGTTTGTCGAGCGCAAGCGCCGCAGCCAGCTCAGCCTGCTCTCCAGCCAGATAGAGAACATCAGCGGTGGCCTCGATTTCGGCATCGGTGTGCGCCTCTGTTACGGCCACAAGGTGCTCTACGGCTACACCAATCTGGCCAGCCGCGATGAGCTGCTGCGCATCGTCACCCTGCTGGCGGCCAAAGACCGCCGCGACCCCGTGGTGACCGCCACCGCCTTCGACTTCACCCGCCTGAGCGATCGCAACCCGGTGGCGCTGCCGCTCTCGGCAGACAAGCTGCTGGAGCAGAAGATCGCCTATCTGCACGCCATGGATGCGGCGGCCCGCGCCGAGAGCGACAAGGTGAGTCAGTTCTCCGGCAACGTGCTGGGCTGGGAGCAGGAGGTGGAGATCTTCAACAGCGAAGGGGTGCAAGTCGCCGATCGCCGCCACTACAACCGCATCATGGCCCAGACCATCGCCATGGAAGGGAGCGAGCAGAGCGTCGGTTACGAGGCACCGGGCGCCCTGATGGGGTGGGAGCATGCCGATCGCATCGATCCGCACGAGCTGGCCCTCACCGCCACCCGTCAGGCGCTGGTGAAACTGGGCGCGGCTCCCTGCCCGAGCGGCACCCTGCCGGTCATCATGGAGAACGGCTTTGGCGGCGTCATCTTCCACGAGGCGTGCGGCCATCTGCTGGAGACCACCTCGGTGGCCAAAAAGGCGTCGGTATTCCACGACAAGATGGGCCAGCTCATCGCCAATCCGGTGGTCAATGCGGTGGATGAAGGGCTGCAAGGCAATGCCTGGGGCTCCATCAACGTCGATGACGAGGGGATGGCGACCCAGCACACCCAGCTCATCAAGGACGGGGTACTGACCGGCTTTCTGGTGGACAGAATGGGTGCTCTCAAGACGGGCTACGCCCGCACCGGCTCCGGGCGGCGCGAATCCTACAAGTACGCCCCCACCTCGCGCATGCGCAACACCTATATCGAACCGGGCAACCATAGCCTCGACGATATGCTGGCCACGGTGGAGCACGGCATCTACGCCAAGAAGATGGGGGGCGGCTCGGTACAGCCCGGCACCGGTGAATTCAACTTCAATGTGCAAGAGGCCTACCTCATCGAGCACGGCAAAATAACCAAACCGCTCAAGTCGGCCACCCTGATCGGCACCGGCCCACAGGTGCTGAAAGAGATCTCCATGGTGGGCCGCAATCTGGCGCTGGCCGCCGGTATGTGCGGCTCTGTCTCGGGCTCGGTCCCCACCTCGGTGGGCCAGCCGGCCCTCAAAGTGGACAATATTCTGGTGGGAGGGAACGCCTGATGAGCACCATCGACATGAACCAACTGCTCACCCGCCTGCTCGACAAGGTGACCGACCTCGGCGCCGAGGCGGACATCATCGCTAATCAGGAGAAGGCCTTCTCCCTCAAGGCAGACAAGGGCGAGCTGGGTGAATACAAGGTCACCAGCAGCCAGCAGCTCGGTATTCGCCTGATCAAAGAGGGCCGAGTCGGCATCGCCTACTCGGAATCCCTCGATGAGCTGGCGCTGGATGCCATGCTGCAAGATGCGCTCGATGCCAGCCGCTTTGCCAAGGTGGATGCGGATCAGCGCATCTCGGTGGCCAATAGCCGGATCACCACAGATTGCGCCGAGATCAACCAGCCCGATACCACGCCGGTTGAGGAGAAGATCGCCCTGGCCCTGCGCCTCGAATCAGACATGCTGGCCATGCCCGATGTGAGCGGCGCCCCCTACAACAGCTTCTTCGAAGGTGAGAGCCAGCTCTGGCTCGCCAACAGTCAGGGCACCCTCTGCCAGCACGGCGAGTTCAGCGTCGGCTGCTACACCTCGGCGCTGGTGGTACGGGATGGCCGCCAGTCGATGCACTCGCAGGGGCAGTATGGCCGTCGCTTCGACGAGCTGGATAGCCAGGCCCTGATCGAGCAGATCTACGCCATCGCCGATGGCCTGCTGCCCGGTGAAGCGGTGCCGAGTGGTCGCTACAGCGTCATCTTCAGTACCAACTGCTTCGCCAGCCTGTTTGGCTGCTTTCAGGGCGTGCTATCAGGCAAGTGGGCCCAGCAGGGGATCAACCCCTGGCGCAGCAAGGTCGGCCAGAGCGTGGCGTCACGCTGGCTCACTCTGGAAAGCCGGGTCTATATGCCTGGCGGCATGAACATCAAGGCGTTTGATGGCGAGGGGGCGGCCACTTCGGATCTGCTGCTGATTGGCGAAGGGGAGCTGAAAACCCTGCTCCACAACAGCGCCACCGCCCGCCACTTTGGCGTCGCCAGCAACGGCTCGGCCGCCCGCGGCGCCCGCAGCGCCCTCGATGTGGCCGCTCGCCATCTGGTGTTTGGCGCGGGCCCCCATAGCGAAGCGGAGGTGCAGCGCGGTGACTATCTGGAGCTGGTCAAGCTGGATGGCCTGCATTCGGGTGCCGATGCGGTGAGCGGTGACTTCTCCTTTGGCGCGTCAGGGTTCCTCTGTCGCGATGGAGTTCGCCTGCAGCCGGTGCGCGGCATCACGGTAGCAGGCAACTTCTACCGCCTGCTGGGCGAGCTGGAAGCGGTCGGTGACACCATGCACCACAACGACAGCAAGGGCTTCTACGCCCCGCTTATCCGTTTTTGTGGCCTCTCCGTCGCAGGCAAGTAAACGTCCCGACGAAACCTGCAAGCAAGAAAAAGGCGCCTAATGGCGCCTTTTCCTCGTTATCTCGTCCGCATAGATGGTATGGCTGCTCAGGGCGAGAGCGGCTCGCGGTGGTACTCGGCGCAACCGCATTCGGGGCAGGTATCGAGCTGTTGGGGGTGCAGCACGGTATGGCGCCAGCCACACTGGTCGCACACCATGACCCCAAGCCCTACCCAGTCACCCGCTTCGTAAACACCCTTGTGCTCCAGCTCGTCGGCCAGTTCCCGCCACTCCACCTGGGCGCGGTCGGTCACATCCGCCAGCCAGGACCAGGCGGTGTCTTTGAGGGCCAGCATAAAGGCAGACTCTTCCACCTGCGCACTATCGTCATGGCGCCCCTCGTCATAGTTGCCCAGATCCCGCTTCACGTACTCGGCGATGAGCGCCAGTTCGTCCTGAGTCAGGTCGCTGGCAGCCTCCAGATAGGCCTGCACCTTGGCAATCATCCGGTTGAGGCGCTCCCCCTGGAACTCTTCAGTCTCTTGCCACTGTTTTTGCAGCTCGGCAATGAAGGCTTCGTACCCTTTTTGACGTTTGTCCATGGCTCTAACTCCTCTACTAAACCCTGATCTGGCCCGGCTTAAGGCCCAAGGGACGCTGGCGGTTGTTGCCGCCGCAGGATATGGGTATTCTATTGCGATTTCCCAGCTGATTTATCTATTCATTTCACAGATCCGGATGTCACCAATGCAAGAGCAATACGTTCCCCAATCAATCGAACCAGCAGTGCAAAAGCACTGGGATGCCAAGAAAACCTTCAAGGCCGTGGAGAAGGTAGACAAGGAGAAGTTCTACTGCCTGTCCATGTTCCCTTATCCGTCTGGTCGACTACACATGGGGCACGTTCGTAACTACACCATAGGTGATGTGATCTCCCGTTATCAACGCCTCAATGGCAAGAACGTGCTGCAACCCATAGGTTGGGATGCATTCGGTCTGCCGGCCGAGAACGCCGCGATCAAAAACAATACCGCACCGGCGCCCTGGACCTACGAAAACATCGAATACATGAAGAACCAGCTGAAGATGCTGGGTCTGGGTTATGACTGGGATCGTGAAGTCGCCACCTGCAAACCGGATTACTACCGCTGGGAGCAGTGGTTCTTCACCAAGCTCTACGAGAAGGGTCTGGTCTACAAGAAGACCTCCTCCGTCAACTGGTGCCCGAACGACATGACCGTACTGGCCAACGAACAGGTGGTCGACAACTGCTGCTGGCGCTGTGACACCCCGGTGGAACAGAAAGAGATCCCCCAGTGGTTCATCAAGATCACTGACTACGCCGAAGAGCTGCTCAGCGACATCGACAATCTGGAAGGCTGGCCAGAGATGGTCAAGACCATGCAGCGCAACTGGATTGGCCGCTCCGAAGGCGTCAACATCAGCTTCAATATTGAGGGTCAGGCTGAGCAGCTGGAGGTCTACACCACCCGTCCGGACACCTTCATGGGCGTCACCTATGTCGGTATCGCTGCCGGCCACCCGCTGGCGCAGCAAGCAGCCCAGAACAATCCTGAGCTGGCCGCCTTCATCGAAGAGTGCAAGAACACCAAGGTAGCCGAAGCCGAGCTGGCTACCATGGAGAAGAAGGGCATGGCCACCGGCCTCTATGCCATTCACCCGCTGGATGGCCGCAAGGTACCGGTTTGGGTCGCCAACTTCGTGCTGATGAACTACGGCACCGGCGCCGTAATGGCGGTTCCGGCCCACGATCAGCGTGACTTCGAATTCGCCACCAAATATGGCCTCGACATCAAGGCGGTGATCAAGCCGGTTGATGGCGACGTCGACGTGAGCGAAGCCGCTTATACCGAGAAAGGTGTGCTGTTCAACTCCGGCGAGTTCGACGGTCTCGACTTCCAGGGCGCCTTCGATGCCATCGCCAGCAAGCTGGAAGGGCTCGGCAAGGGCAAGCGCACCGTCAACTACCGTCTGCGTGACTGGGGTGTCTCCCGTCAGCGTTACTGGGGTGCCCCCATCCCGATGCTGACCCTGGCTGACGGTTCCGTGGTACCGACGCCGGAAGATCAACTGCCGGTGCTGCTGCCGGAAGATGTGGTGATGGATGGTATCCAGAGCCCGATCAAAGCCGATGCCGAGTGGGCCAAGACCACCTACAACGGTCAGGAAGCGTTCCGCGAGACCGATACCTTCGACACCTTTATGGAGTCCTCCTGGTATTACGCGCGCTACTGCTCCCCGGACTACGACAAGGGCATGCTGGATCCGGCTGCTGCCAACCACTGGCTGCCGGTGGATCAGTACATCGGCGGTATCGAGCACGCCTGTATGCACCTGCTCTACGCCCGCTTCTTCCACAAGCTGCTGCGTGACGCGGGTCTGGTCAACAGCGACGAGCCGTTCAAGCGCCTGCTCTGCCAGGGCATGGTGCTGGCCGACGCCTTCTACTACAAAGACGAGAAGGGCGGCAACGTCTGGGTCAGCCCGACTGACGTCAAGGTAGAGCGTGACGAGAAGGGTCGCATCACCAAGGCCATCGACAACGAAGGCCGTGAGGTAATGCACTCCGGCATGACCAAGATGTCCAAGTCCAAGAACAACGGCATCGACCCGCAGCTGATGGTCGAGCGTTACGGCGCCGATACCGTCCGTCTGTTCATGATGTTCGCCTCTCCGGCCGAGATGACCCTGGAGTGGTCCGACTCCGGCGTAGAGGGTGCCCAGCGCTTCCTGCGTCGCCTGTGGCGCGTCACCTTCGAACACGTCTCCGGTGGCGCCGTTGCCGCACTCGATGTAGCTGCTCTCACCAACGAGCAGAAAGCGGTACGCCGTGAACTGCACAAGACCATCGCCAAGGTGAGTGATGACGTGGGTCGCCGTCAGACCTTCAACACCGCCATCGCCGCCATCATGGAGCTGATGAACAATCTCTCCAAGCTGGGTTCAGAAGAGCAGGACCGCGCCCTGATGCAGGAAGCGCTGGAAGCCGTGGTAGTCATGCTCTACCCCATCACCCCGCACATCGGCTTCGAGCTGTGGAAGATGCTGGGCAAAGGCGACGACATCGATCACGCAGCCTGGCCGGTGGCCGATGAAGCGGCCATGGTCGAGACCGAGAAGCTGGTGGTGGTACAGATCAACGGCAAGATGCGCGGCAAACTGACCGTGCCGGCCGAGATCAGCCAGGCCGACGTCGAGAAGCTGGCGATGGCCGATGCCTCCGTGCAGAAGTTCACCGACGGTCTGACCGTGCGCAAGGTGATCTATGTACCGGGCAAGCTGCTCAATATTGTCGCTAACTAATTGGCTACCAACTGATTGGTTACCAACTGATCATTGCCAATCTGTGACAGCAAACGGATGATAACGGCGGGCCCTGCGCCCGCCGCTTTCCCTTAATGCAAAGAGGATTTTCTATGGGCACCATCTTCACCCGCTGGATGGCCATCGTGCTGGCTGGTCTGCTGCTGCAAGGCTGCGGCTTTCACATGCGCGGCAACGGCATTCCGAGCGAGCTGATGACCATGAAGGTCGTGGGCGACAACAAGAGCGACTTCTACCGGATGGTTACCACCCGACTGAAGGCCTCTGGCGTGACCCTGGCCGACAAGGAGGGCATTCCGGTGCTCACTCTGGGCGGCGTAGGCAGCACCAGTCAGGTCGCCTCGGTCAACGCGCTGGGGACGGACACCGAATATGTGCTGGGCTTTGGTACCCAGTTCACCATCTCGGTACCGGGCAAGCCGACTCAGGTCTTCCCCATCAACTTCAACCGCAGCTTCCTCAACAAGCCGGATGCAGCGCTCGCCTCCTCCCGTGAGCAGGAGCAGCTCAACCGCGAAATGCAGGAGCAGGCGGCCAATCAGGTGATCCGGCAGTTGAGTCAGGTCAGCTTCTGATGCGGATTTATCCTGAACAATTTGGTGACGAGTCGCAGTTCAAGCAGCCAAAGCAGGCCGCGAATCTTGTGCGCCTTCATTTCAGTCAGGCAAGCTTCTGATGCGAATTTATCCTGAACAATTTGGTGACCACCTCAAAGCAGGGCTTCGGCCCTGCTATCTCGTTTTTGGCGACGAGCCCCTGCTGCGACTGGAGGCCATTGATGCCATCCGTCAGGTCGCCCGCAAGCAGGGTTTCGATGAGCGCCACACCTTCGTGGTGGAACAGGGGCTGGACTGGAATCAGGTCTACGATGCCTGTCAGGCCATGAGCCTCTTCTCCGCCCGCCAGATCATCGAGCTGGAGCTGCCCGCCAAGGTGGACAAGGATCTGGCCGCCCGCATCAGCGAAATTGGCAAGCAGCTTCATCCAGATTTGCTGCTGGTGCTGAGTGGCAGTCGCCTCAACCAGACCCAGATGAAGGCAGCCTGGTTCGACAAGCTCTACCAGATTGGCACCTATGTGCCGGTCAACCATCCGGAGCCCAAGTTTTTCCCGCGCTGGATGAGCGCCCGCTTTGCGCGTTTCGGCCTCAAGGCGCTGCCGGATGCCATTAACTTCATGTGCCACTCCTACGAGGGCAACCTGCTGGCCGCCAGCCAGGAGATCGAGAAGCTGACCCTGCTCTCGCCGCCCCAGCCCATCAGCGTCACCTATCTGCAAGAGACCATTATCCGCCACGCCCACTTCACCCCGTTCCAGCTGGTCGATACCCTGCTGGAGGGCAAGGTGAACCGGGCCCAGCGCATTCTGGCCGCCCTGCGGGCCGAAGGCACCGAGCCGGGCATACTGGCCTGGACCCTCTGCCGCGAGCTGGAGCAGCTGACCGAGCTGTCGCTGGCGATGCGCAACGGCCAGCCGCTGGGTGAGCACTTCAGCCGCCTGCGCATCTGGCAGAGCCGCCAGCAGCTCATTCAGCAAGCACTGACCCGTCTGCCGTTTGCCAAGTTGCAGCAACTGTGGCAACTGATGGCCCAGCTGGACGATGCCCAGCGCCGCTTTGATACCGAGCAGGCCTGGCTGATGCTGCAGACCATAGCCCTCGGCTTTCGCGATGGCACGCCCCTGCCGCTGGCGATGGAGAGTGCGCCATGCTAAAGGCGCCCATTGGCCTGTTGGGGGGCACGTTCGATCCTATCCATATCGGCCATCTGCGCCCCGCCATCGAGGCGCGCGATGCCATTGGTCTGGCCGAAGTGCGGCTGATCCCGAACCATATACCGCCCCACCGCGCCAACCCGCACTGCTCCAGCGAGCAGCGTCTGGCCATGGTCAGGCTGGCGGCGGCAGAGAACCGCCATTTTGTGGTGGATGAGCGGGAACTTTGGCGCGACAAACCCTCCTACACCATAGATACCCTGATCGAGCTGCGTCGTGAACTGCCCGATACGCCGCTATGTTTTCTGATGGGGATGGATTCCCTGCTGAGCCTGCCAAGCTGGCACCGCTGGCAGGAGCTGCTCGACCATGCCCATCTGGTGGTGAGCGTGCGACCGGGCTGGCAACCGGAGTATCCGACCGAGGTGGCGCAGCTGCTGGCGCGCCATCACACCACAGATGCCAACGCGCTGCATCAGCGTCTGGCCGGTCATATCTGGCTGGCGGACAACCAGCCCATCGAACTGTCAGCCACCCGACTGCGGGCCTTGCTGGATGAGGGACAAGACACCCGCTACCTCTTGCCCGAGTCGGTTGCGCACTATATTGATCAACAGGGGCTCTACCGCGCCAACCGCCGCTAGCCCCTGTCGTAATCCCGCCCCACCCGATGGGAAACGGGAGTGACCATGATATAATCCGCCGCCCTGACGCAAACGCTGCGCGCCGGAATACAGGAGAGACTCATTGCAAGGCCAAGAATTGCATGCCTTTATCATCGACAAGATCGATGACATGAAAGGCCGCGACATCATCACCCTCGATGTACGCGGCAAATCCAGCATTACTGACACCATGATCATCTGTTCCGGCAACTCCAGTCGTCACGTCAGCGCCATTGCCCACCATCTGGCCAGCGAAGCCCGCCACGCAGGTCTGGATCTGCTGAGCGTGGAAGGACAACTGAGCGGTGAATGGGTGCTGGTAGATATGGGCTCGGTGATCGTGCATGTGATGCAGGATGAACACCGTGACTTCTACCAACTGGAAAAGCTGTGGAGCGGTGCCGCTCAAATGAATACGCAATAAGAGCACAAGTGTAACGACCATGAAGATCCAGTTGATTGCGGTGGGCACCAAGATGCCCGCCTGGGTAGAGCATGGCTTCGAAGAGTATCGTCGCCGCTTCCCCAAAGACATGCCGTTTGAACTCGTCGAGATCGGCGCAGGCAAACGGGGCAAAAATGCCGACATTCCCCGCATCCTGCAGAAGGAAGGGGAAGCCATGCTGGCGGCTGCGGGGCGCTCGCGCATCGTCACCCTCGACATTCCGGGCAAGCCCTGGACCACGGAGCAGCTGGCTACCCAGCTGGAGGCGTGGAAACTCGATGGCCGCGATGTGGCCCTGCTGGTAGGCGGGCCGGAAGGCTTGTCACCCGAGTGCAAGGCTGCCGCTGAACAGAGCTGGTCACTGTCACCGCTCACCCTGCCCCATCCGCTGGTACGGGTGCTGGTGGCAGAGAGCCTCTATCGGGCCTGGAGCATCACCACCAATCATCCGTATCATAGAGAGTGAGCCATGCGTCTCTGGAGTCTCACCTCTCATATTCACCCCTATCACAGAGAGTGAACAATGCAGTTCCTGCTCTTATTGCCCCCAAGGGTCTTGAGGTAAAGGCATGCTGAAACAACGCATCGAAATGCGCGATCACAGTGCCGAGGGCAATCTGTTCTTCCGGCGCACCCTGGTAGCCTACATCGGCATCGTCGTGCTGATGCTGGTGCTGCTGGGCAATCTCTATTATCTGCAGGTCGAGTCCTACGACACCTACCAGACTCGCTCCAACTCCAACCGAATCCGCGTGGTGCCGGTGGCACCGCCACGGGGCCTCATCTATGACACCAACGGTGTGCTGCTGGCGGAAAACCGCCCGGTCTACAGTCTGGAAATCGTGCCGGAAGAGACCAAAGATCTCGAAAAAACCGCCGACCAGCTGATCACCCTGCTGGGTCTGCCGGAAGGCACCAAGGAGAAGTTCCTCACCGAAGTGAAGCGCCAGCGCCGCTTCAAGCCGGTCGCCCTCTACGAGAAGCTGACCGAATATCAGGTGGCCCTCTTCTCGGTCAACCAGCATAACTACCCGGGCGCCAGCATCGAGGCCTACCTCAAGCGCTACTACCCGTTTGGTGACACCCTCACCCATGCTTTGGGCTATGTGGCCAAAATCAACACCCGTGACGTAGAGCGCCTCGAGAAGGAAGAAAAACTCGCCAACTACGCGGCCACCAAGGATATCGGCAAGCAGGGGGTGGAGAAGTATTACGAAGATGAGCTGCACGGTGTGGCGGGCTATCAGGAGGTCGAGGTGAACAACCGCGGCCGGATTGTCCGCACCCTCAAGTTCCAGCCACCTATTCCGGGCAAGGATATCTACCTCAATATCGACGTCCGGATGCAGCTCAAGGCCCAGCAACTGCTGGCTGGCCAGCGCGGAGCCATCGTGATGATGGACCCGAAAACCGGCGCCATCCTGGCCCTGGAGTCGAGCCCCAGCTACGACCCCAACCTGTTCGTGACCGGTATCTCCAGCGCCAACTACTCGGCGCTGCTCAACGATCCGGCGCGGCCACTGGTGAATCGCACCACTCAGGGCATTTATGCCCCTGCCTCCACCGTCAAGCCCATGATGTCCATCATGGGTCTCAACGAGGGGGCCATTACCCCGGGCTACCGCTATTTCGGCGGCCCGAGCTTCTCCATTCCCGGTACCACCAAAAAGTTTCGCGACTGGCGCCGCTGGGGTCATGGCTGGCTCGACGTCTATCGCGCCATCGAGGTCTCGGCAGATACCTACTTCTACGATCTCGCCTATCGGGTCGGCATCGACAAGATCCACAGCTACATGACCAAGTTTGGCTTCGGTCAGTACACAGGGGTCGATCTTTATGAAGAGACCAAGGGGGTCATGCCGTCCCGTGACTGGAAGATGGCCCGTTGGCGCCAGCCCTGGTATCAGGGTGACACCATCTCTGTCGGTATCGGTCAGGGCTACTGGAGCGCCACCCCGCTCCAACTGGCCAAGGCGATCAGCATCCTGACCCAGAATGGTCACGACGTCACCCCGCACCTGCTCAAGAGCACCGCCTCCCAGGCGGGGGTGGTCGATGCCCCCATCAACCCCAATATCGCCCTCAAGCTCAAGAACGACAGCTTCTGGAAAGTGGCGCAGGAGGGGATGTGGCGAGTCAACCATGGCAGTGAAGGCAGTGGCCGTCACTCGTTTGCCAAGGCGCCTTACTCCTCAGGCGGCAAATCGGGCACCGCTCAGGTAGTCGGTTTGAAGGAAAATCAGGTTTACAACATCAAGACGGTCAAGGCGGAGCATCGCGATAACGCTTTGTTCGTTGCTTATGCACCCTTCGAGGCGCCCAAAGCGGTGGTAGCTCTGGTACTGGAAAACTCCATCGGAGGTGGCGGTGGTCGAGCTGCATCGCCCATTGCACGCCAAATGCTGGATGCCTATCTGCTGCCCCCTGATCCGCAACTGCCACCGGCACCGGAAAAGCCGTCCCAACCGAGTGAGGTCGCTCCCAATGAGTAATTCTGCCCGCCAGCAGAGCATCTGGTACAAGCTGCATATCGACTTGCCCCTGCTGCTCGGTCTGCTGGCCGTGATGACCCTCTCCATGGTGGTGCTCTACTCCGCCTCCGGTCAGGATATGGACTCTATCGTGCGCCAGCTGGTGCGCGGCGGCCTCGCCTTTGCCCTGATGATCGGCCTGGCCCAGCTGCCCCCCTCCCTCTACGCTCGCTGGTCGGTGCCGCTGTTCGCCGTGGTGGTGCTGATGCTGATTGCGGTGGACGTGTTCGGCCACATCGGCAAGGGGGCCCAGCGCTGGCTCGATCTGGGCTTTATGAAGTTCCAGCCCTCCGAGGTGATGAAGCTCTCCATGCCGATCATGGTGGCCGCCTGGCTCAGTCGCCACTCGCTGCCCCCCAAGTTCAGCCATGTGGTGATCGCCCTCATCATGGTGCTGCTGCCCACCCTGTTGATCGCCGCCCAGCCTGACCTTGGCACCTCCATTCTGGTGGCCGCCTCCGGCTTCTTCGTCATCTTCCTGGCGGGGCTCAGCTGGTGGCTGATCGGCTTGGCGGTCCTGCTGATGCTGGCCTTTATGCCGGTGCTCTGGTTCTTCCTGATGCACGACTACCAGCGCCAGCGGGTGCTGATGCTGCTCGACCCGGAGAAAGACCCGCTCGGCCGCGGCTACCACATCATCCAGTCCAAGATTGCCATCGGCTCCGGCGGCGTCTTTGGCAAGGGGTGGCTGCAAGGGACCCAGTCCCAGCTGGAGTTTTTACCAGAACGGCATACCGACTTTATCTTCGCGGTATTCAGCGAGGAGTTCGGTCTGGTGGGGGTTGCCCTGCTGCTGGTGCTCTACCTCTACGTCATCAGCCGTTGCCTGTTTATCTCGATGCAGGCCCAGAACAGCTTCGAGCGACTGCTGGGTGGTGCCATCACCCTCACCTTCTTCGTCTATGTGTTCGTCAACATGGGCATGGTGAGCGGCATCTTGCCGGTGGTGGGGGTACCCCTACCGCTGGTGAGCTATGGCGGCACCTCCATGGTGACCCTGATGGCCGGATTCGGTATCCTGATGTCCATCCAGACTCATAGAAGACTGCTCGCCTGATGAGACGGGTTGGATTGCTGCTTTCTCTCGCCACCACGATGGCGACCGCCGCCGTGGCGCCGGATCGGTTGGCCCTGCTCGCCGAACAGCAGCAGGTACCGCTGGCGGAGCTGCAGGCTGCCGTCGCCCGCGCCCAGTTACGGCAGGAGGTGCTCGACACCATCAGCAAGCCGTGGGAGGCCAAACCCTGGCATCGCTACCGGCCGCTGTTCGTTACCCCGGATCGCATCCGTGACGGCCAGCAGTTCTGGCAGCAACATGCCGAGACACTGGCCCGCGCGGAGCAGACCTATCGGGTGCCCGCCTCGCTCATCGTGGCCATCATAGGGGTAGAAACCTTCTATGGTCGCCAGATGGGCCGTCATCCGGTGCTCGATAGCCTCTACACCCTGGGGTTCCACTACCCGGAGCGCAGCGACTTCTTTGCCAAGGAGTTTGCCCAGCTTGTGGTGCTGGCCAAAGAGGAAGGGTGGCAACTCGATACCCTCAAGGGCTCCTATGCCGGCGCCATGGGGATGGGGCAGTTCATGCCCTCCAGCTATCGCCACTACGCCGTCGATTTTGACGGGGATGGCAAGCGGGATCTGTTTGCCAACCCGGTCGATGCCATCGGCAGTGTGGCCAACTATTTTGCCAGTCACCAGTGGCGCTGGGGCGAATCCGTGGTGGAACCGGCCCAGATCGGGTTGATGGCAGTCGAACCTCTACTCAGGCCTGAGCCCGAGTTAACACAACAGTGGTCAGAACTGGCGGCGGCAGGGATTGAGCTCGCCACGCCGCTGGCCCCACAGACGCCGGTCAAGTTGCTGGCGTTTGCCCAAGCCGATGGACCGGAATACTGGGTCGCACGGCATAACTTTTATGTGATCACCCGTTACAATCGCAGCCCACTCTATGCGATGGCGGTGTATCAACTTAGCCAAGCCATTCAGGAAGCGTATGCATCTTCGTCACAAACTCCTCCCGCTCAGCCTGAGCTTGTTGCTGGCCGCCTGTAGCAGCCAGCCGGAACAGAGCGCCCCCGTCGAGCCGCAAGCACCGGTCAGCAAGCCACCCGTTATCGAGATCCCGCAAGCCACCGGCGCCATTCCGCGCCCCGAGCCCCTGAGTGCCAGCGGCAACCGGGACTACTGGATCGGCAAGCAGAAGCACGAGGTGTGGCGCGACATCAAACACTACAGCGAAGAGGGCACCGCCAGCTGGTTGTCGCCGGATCTGGACGGCCAGAAGACCGCCAACGGAGATGTGCTGGACAGCAAGCTGTTCAGTGCCGCCCACCGCAACCTGCCCATCCCGAGCTATGTGAGGGTCACCAATCTGGACAACGGGCTGGAGACCATAGTGCGGGTCAACGATCGCGGCCCGTTCAACAGCCCGCGCCTGATCGACCTCTCCTACGCAGCGGCTAAGCAGCTGGAGATGGTCGACAGCGGTGAGGCCCGAGTACGGCTGGAGCTGATCAGCGACACCCCGGATCAGATGGTGATCATGGAACCGATGAAGCCCATCGAGATGACCCCGACCACTCCGGCTGCGGCCTCCAACACACTGTCGCAAGATGGCTTCCTGGGTGAACCGACCGCGCTGGCGATGGCCACTCCCGCCGCCGATCCGGCTCCTGTCAAGGCACCCGCCGCCAAGCCCGCCAAAGCGGCACCTCTCAAGCCAGCGCCTGCCAAGGCTGCAGCGCCCGCCAGCAGTGGTGATGGCAAGATGATCCAGGTACTGGCCAGCGGCTCCCGGGATCGGGCCGAGGCGATGGGCAAGGTGATGACCCAGCGTTACGGCGTGCCCTACCGAATCGATGCCCATGGCGCCATTTTCCGGGTGCTGATTGGCCCGGTCGCCGCCGACCAGCAGGCAAGTGTGCTGGAAAAAGTACGTCAGGGTGGACTGGAACAGGCCTTTATCGTGCCCTGATCGTCCCCTTTTGCTGCGGATGTGACTAACCGCTTACTCACTGTCATCACGTCGTTTTATGGCGTGATGACAGGGAGTGATGGATAAAAAACCAGTTCTGATCGCCATCTCGGGCTATAACCTGCGGGCGCATCTGGTATAGTTAGGCCCGCATTTTATCCCCATCTGGCTCGCAGGAATTTCAAGATGTCCAAATTTGCCCGTTCAGTTCTTCTGGCCTCACTGATCAGCGTAACCGCCCAGGCCAATACGCCGGTGCCGACACCGACCCCGAATGCCATGCCCATGGTGGTTCCCGCCGCGCCGGAGATCTCCGCCAAGGCCCATATTCTGATCGACTACTACTCCGGTCAGGTGCTGGCCGAGCAGAACGCCGAAGAGCGTCTGCCGCCCGCCAGTCTGACCAAGATGATGACCTCCTACATCATCGGCCAGGAGCTGCTGAAGGGAAATATCAAGCGCACCGACATGGTGACCATCAGCCAGAACGCCTGGTCCAAGAACTACTCCGACTCCTCCAAGATGTTTATCGAGGTGGGCAAGCAGGTCTCCGTCGATGATCTCAACAAGGGCATCATCATCCAGTCCGGCAACGATGCCTGCGTCGCCATGGCCGAGTTCCTGGCGGGCAGCACCGACTCCTTCGCCAGCCTGATGAACAGCTGGGCCGCCAAGCTCGGTATGAACGACAGCCACTTCATGAACCCGCACGGTCTGGATGCGGAAGGTCACTACAGTACCGCTCACGACATGGCCCGTCTGGGTCAGGCGCTGATCCGCGACCTGCCGGAGGAGTACAAGATCTACTCCCAGAAATCCTTCGTGTTCAACGGCATCACCCAGCACAACCGCAACCGCCTGCTGTGGGATCAATCCCTGCAAGTGGATGGCATCAAGACCGGCCACGTCAGCCAGGTCGGCTATAACCTGGTCTCCTCTGCCACCAACAACGAAGGCATGCGCCTGATCGCCGTGGTGCTGGGCGCCAGCAGCGAAGCCTCCCGCGCCGCCGAGAGCAAAAAACTGCTCACCTATGGCTTTCGCTTCTTCCAGAGCCTGACCCCGTACAAGGCCGGCACCGAGCTGGTCACCCAGAAGATCTGGATGGGCGACAAACCGGAAGTGAAACTGGGCGTCGACAAAGATGTCTCCGTGCTGGTCACCCGCGGTCAGGGCAACAACCTGAAGGCTGACTTCCAGCTCGACAGCGAGCTGAAAGCGCCGCTGGCCAAGGGTCAGCGTGTCGGTACCGTGTTCCTGAAGCAGGGCGACAAAGAGATCAAGCAGGTGCCGCTGGTTGCTCTGGAAGAGGTGCAGGAAGGTGGCTTGATGAGCCGTCTGTGGGACTACCTGGTACTGCTGGTCACCAGCTGGTTCAAGTAATCCAACGCACAATCCTCACCAAACAGCGGCGCCAACAGGCGCCGCTGCTGTCTGTGACCGGCAAAGGCAGTGAATAACCCTGTAAACTGCAGGTTCCGCCTTACCCTGATTTGTGGTAAAAAGCAGCACTTCCATCCTTGTCTGACCGATCCTGGCCTTGATCCCGGTCCGGGCAGCGCCCATATAGTTATGAGCCGTGCCCATATAGACTTGAAATGGCGGCCTCCACGGGCCATCGGCCACTAGCCATCCAAGATGAAGTCATCCCGGTGATGACGCAAAAGGTGAGTAAATGAATACCAAGTTTGATGAACTGCTGGAGTTTCCCTGCAAATTCCCGTTCAAGGTACTCGGCGTTGCCGACCCGGCACTGCCGGAAATGGTGGTTGAAGTGCTGCAGCAGCACGCCCCCGGCACCTACAGCCCGACAGTCCAGCCCAGCTCCAAGGGCAACTACCACTCGGTCCGCGTGACCGTGACTGCCCAGAGTAAGGAGCACATCGAAGCGATGTACCACGCCCTTGGCAAGATCGAGCTGGTGAAATACGTACTGTAATTTCTCTCTCGCCCCGTTCTGCGGGGCGACTGTTTTTGGCCGCAGCACGCCGCGAGGACGCCATGTCATCCCAGATCCCCGCCCAGTCCAGCCTGATTGTCAGGCAGCTGGGTCGCCGCCCCTACCAGCCGGTATGGGACGCCATGAAAGCCTTCACCGACAACCGCACCAGCGACACCCCGGACGAGTTCTGGGTGGTCGAGCACGATCCCGTCTACACCCAGGGCCAGGCCGGCAAGGCCGAACACCTGCTCAATCCGGGCAATATCCCGGTGGTGCAGAGCGATCGCGGCGGTCAGGTGACCTATCACGGCCCGGGCCAGCTGGTGCTCTACGTACTGGTGGATGTCCGCCGCTGCAAATTCTCGGTTCGCGAGCTGGTGACCGCGCTGGAGACAGCCATCATCAACACCCTCGCCAAAAGCGATATCCAGGCCTATGCCAAGGCCGATGCCCCCGGGGTCTATGTGAAAAATGACCTTGGCATGGAGGCAAAACTGGCCTCGCTGGGGCTGCGCATCCGCAAGGGGTGCTCGTTCCACGGGCTGGCCCTCAATATCAACATGGACATGACCCCCTTCCTGCACATCAATCCGTGCGGCTATGCGGGCATGGCCATGACCCAGACCAGCGCCCTGGGCGGCCCGCAAAGCGTGGCCGAGGCGCAATCCATTCTGGTGGCCGAGCTGGCTCGCCTGATTGGCTATCAAACAATAACAAACACCGAGAGTGAATCATGAGCAAACCCGTTCGTATGGAGCCGGGCGTCAAGCTGCGCGATGGCGACAAGATGGCCCTGATCCCGGTGAAATTCATGCCGGATCCCAACGAAGAACTCCTTCGCAAGCCGGACTGGATGCGGATCAAGCTGCCCCCCTCCAGCCAGAAGATCGAACACATCAAGAGCACCTTGCGCAAGAACAAGCTGCACTCGGTCTGTGAAGAGGCCTCCTGCCCCAACCTGGCGGAGTGCTTCAACCACGGCACCGCCACCTTCATGATCATGGGCGCCATCTGCACCCGTCGCTGCCCCTTCTGCGACGTGGCCCACGGCCGCCCGCTGGCACTCGATCCGGAAGAGCCGAAGAAGCTGGCGCTGACCATCAAGGAGATGAACCTCAAGTATGTGGTGATCACCTCGGTGGACCGCGACGATCTGCGCGACGGCGGTGCCCAGCACTTCGCCGACTGCATCCGCGAGATCCGCGAGCACAGCCCGCAGACCCGCATCGAGATCCTGACCCCGGACTTCCGTGGCCGGATGGAGCAGGCCCTTGAGGTGTTCCGCGAGACCCCGCCGGACGTCTTCAACCACAACCTGGAAACCGCACCGCGCATGTATCGCGTCGCCCGCCCGGGTGCCGACTACAAGTGGTCGCTGGAGCTGCTGCGCCGCATCAAGGAGATGCACCCCCACGTGCCGACCAAGTCCGGTCTGATGATGGGCCTTGGCGAGACCAACGAAGAGATCGTCGAGGTACTCAAGGATCTGCGCGCCCACGGCGTCAACATGCTGACCCTGGGTCAGTATCTGCAGCCGAGCCGCCACCACCTGCCGGTCAAGCGCTACGTGCCGCCAGCAGAGTTTGACGAGCTGAAAGATGTCGCCATGGAGCTGGGCTTTACCCACGCCGCCTGTGGTCCTTTCGTTCGCTCTTCCTACCATGCTGATCTGCAAGCCAAGGGCGAAGAGGTCAAATGATCTCGCACGACAGAGTGGCCAAGTAACCGCCACCCTCACAATGAAAAAGAGCGCCTATTGGCGCTCTTTTTGTTGGTGTCACTGACCGTTGCGGCTTGATCTACTTCAGTAGCCGTGGTCGAAGCTCCCCTGCTGATGCCAGCGTTGCAGTTGGGCCAGCACCCGGGTCTCCCGCGCCGTCCACTGGGGACAGGGCCCCGCCAGCTGGGTCTTGTTGGTCTGCAGCGCCTCGTCGAGGGCAAACCAGCCGGGCACGAAGCCAAGGCGGATCTCGTAGGGCTGCGGCTGCGGGGCCACCAGCTGATCGCCAATCCGGCACAAGTAGTAGAGCGAGCGG
The DNA here is from genome assembly GCF_001728955.1 of Aeromonas sp. DNP9. Classification (NCBI taxonomy): domain Bacteria; kingdom Pseudomonadati; phylum Pseudomonadota; class Gammaproteobacteria; order Aeromonadales; family Aeromonadaceae; genus Aeromonas; species Aeromonas sp. DNP9. The sequence goes on from NZ_LYSQ01000002.1 coordinate 235,855, forward strand.
ATGCAGTAGGCATCGAACCCCGGCTCGCGGGCGGCGCGATATTCACGGGTCTCGCCAAGCAGGCCCCCCACTTCCCGCAGCTCGGCACCGCACTCCTCCAGCAGCTCGCGAGCGAGCGCCACATGGTGGCTCTCCCCCGCTTCAATGCCGCCCCCTGGGAACATCAGATCGCCGTTGACCCGGGAATGCACCAGCAGCAGCTCGTCGCCACGAGGCACCACGGCACGCACCGTGAGGCGCTCCAGAGTACGGCCATCGGTACGTACCTCGCCATGAACGAAAGAGAGATCGAACGGATTGGGCCAGCAGCTGGCCGGGGAGAGCGTCGTCATCACTGCCTCAGGGCCGGTAGTTGCCATGCTTGAGCTGCTCGACAATTTCGGCAGCCCGAACATCGTAGCCATCCTGCTCTGTCTTGCTCAGGGTGTGGTAGATGCCAAAACGCTTGGCTGAGACCTCGGGGCTATCCTGAAACGACTCGCTCACCTTGCCCCACAGATAGGCCAGCCCGTACTGTTTCTGGCCCATATAGAGGGTGCTGAGGGAGGTGAATATGCGGCTGTTGACCTTGTCCCCTTCCTGATAGAGGGAGAGCCCGTGCTGCAGGGTGGCAATGGCCTTTTCGGGGTCGCTCTTGGCGTAGATACCGCCGAGCGCCAGTTGCAGCTCGGGTTCATCCAGCGCCTTGGTGCCTTCCAGCGCCATAAACTGCTGACGAGCCAGCTCGTTGGTGTTGTTGGTCCAGTGCCAGAGCAGCAGGTAGGGATCTTGCGAATTGCGAGTCGCCGCATCTAGCTGGGCCAGCTGATCCCCGGCCGCCAGCATGCCCTCTACCCGTGGACTCTTCTGCTCACGGGCATTCTTGTACTCAATGCTGGTGGAACGCTCGGCACACTTGAGATAGCGCTCAAGGTTACGCATCAGCTCGTACTTGCGCCGATCCGTCCCCTCCTCCTTGAGATAGAAGCGACTGCGGATCACATCGGTACGCTCGTAGCGACACCAGCCATCGTCCACCAGATCCTGGCAGAGCTCGGGATGATTGCCACAGATGTTGTGGATCCGATCGTCATTGCAGCCAGCCACGGCAAGGCCGACTGAAAGCATGATGAAGGTCTGTCGCAGGGGGAAATTGGCCATGGTTCACATCTTGTTGGTAACGCGGGTTGGTAACAACTGGCGCCTTTACGGGCCACCTCCGGCTAGCAAACCGGTTACATATCCATTACAATGCGCGCGCCATGTAAGGCCGCGACTGCAGAATAATATAACGAAATATACACCCCTACACTGATCTGCATTCGACGAATTTTCTATTTACACCAACAACGTGAAATAAAGGATCTGGTCAATGACCCACGAGCACTACTTGCAAGCGTGGCAGGAGAGCCAGGAGCTCGCCGAAGCCATGCAGCCCTTGATTGGTCGCCTCTACCGACAACAAGGGGTCGAGATCACCCTCTACGGCCGCCCGCTGCAAAACGCCTCCACCATCGATATCCTCAAGGCCCACCGGGTCGTCCGCCGCCACCAGGGCGCTCCCCTCCCCATCCAGCAAAGCTTCCCCCTGCTTCAGGCCATCGTTGCCCTCAAACCCACCGCCGCCGAGGTTGACCTTGGCAAGCTGGCAGTCGGCTACTGGCAGGATCATCAGGATGAGGCGGGGATCGAGGACTATCTGCAAGCGCGACTGGCACCGGCCCTTGGCCGCAGCCAGATGCCGCAGCCGACCGACGTGGTGCTCTACGGCTTTGGCCGCATCGGCCGCCTGCTGGCCCGCCTGCTGATCGAGCGTACCGGCGCCGCCAATCCGCTGCGTCTGCGCGCCATCGTGGTGCGTGGCGGTCGCGACGGAGATCTGGAGAAACGCGCCAGCCTGCTGCGCCGCGACTCGGTGCACGGCCCCTTCAACGGCTCCATCGAGGTAGATGTGGAGCGCAGCGCCATCATCGCCAACGGCACCTTCATTCAGGTGATCTACGCCAATAGCCCGGCCGACATCGACTACACAGCCTACGGCATTCACGATGCGTTGATCGTCGACAACACCGGGGTATGGCGTGACGAGGCAGGCCTCTCCGAGCACTTGAAGGCGCGCGGTGCCGGCAAGGTGCTGCTGACCGCCCCCGGCAAAGGGGAGATGAAAAACGTGGTGTTCGGGGTCAACCATGAGGTGATAGGCCCGGGTGACAGGATCATCTCCGCCGCCTCCTGTACCACCAACGCCATCACCCCGGTGCTCAAGGTGATGCAGGAGCGTTACGGCATCCGCCACGGCCACGTGGAGACGGTCCACTCCTACACCAACGATCAGAACCTCATCGACAACTATCACAAAGGCGAGCGCCGCGGTCGCAGCGCAGCTCTCAATATGGTGATGACCAGCACCGGCGCCGCCAAGGCGGTGGCCAAGGCGCTGCCCGAACTCAAGGGCAAGCTGACCGGCAACGCCATCCGGGTGCCGACCCCCAACGTCTCGCTGGCGATTATCAATCTGTCGCTGGAGCAGGCCACCGATCGGGAGAGCCTCAACGCCTATCTGCAGCAGATGGCGCTAAGCTCGGCCCTCCATCGCCAGATCGACTTCAGCGCTAGTACCGAGCTGGTCTCCTCCGACATGGTAGGTTCCCGTTATGCGGGCATCGTCGACTCCCAGGCGACCATCGCCGAGGGGGATCACTGTGTGCTCTACGTATGGTATGACAACGAGTTCGGGTACAGTTGTCAGGTAGTGCGGGTGATGGAGCAGATGGCTGGCGTAGTCCGCCAGGATCTGCCGGCATAGACCCCGATAGGGTTTACCTGCACAGCCCGCCAGGATCTGCCGGGCTGACCCCGAAGTTTATGGCTCAATAGTTCAAGGAGAGGCCGGATGTCGTTTCAACAGGGTGAGTTTTTACAAGCTATCAGGCAGATGCCCGCAGAGGTGTACGAGCGGCTCAAAACCGCAGTCGAGCTGGGCAAGTGGCCCGATGGCAAGCCCCTGACCGACGAGCAGAAGGCCACCTCCCTGCAAGCCGTGATGGCATGGCAGGCGATGCATCTCGACAATCCCGAACATATGAACATCGGTCGTGACGGCGAGATTGTGATGAAGAGCAAGAGCGAACTCAAGCGTCAGTATCGCGACGAGGAAGAGATAGTGCGGGTCGACCTCAACCACTGAGTCTTACCCGGCAGGCCGCTCGCTGCGGCCACAACAGAGAGGGGAGCCATGATGGCTCCCCTCTTTTTTCCTATCGATGCCGGGTGACTCATCCCCTCATCCCCAACCCTTCTCCCA